>JAXDXW010000017.1:0-14200 GCA_034087725.1 Candidatus Onthovivens sp.
GAGCGCTACAAGCGTATTTAAACATGTTATTATTTGTAGAGCTATGGTTAATAACTAAATCCATTATGATTTTTATATCACGCTCATGACACTCAGTTATTAAATTTTCTAAGTCTTGTAATGTTCCATAACTACTATCAATAGTATAATAGTCTGCAACATCATATTTGTGATATGTAGGCGAAACATTTATAGGCATTAACCAAATTCCGTTATAGCCTAAATCTTTAATATAATCTAGTTTAGAAGTAACACCATTTAAATCGCCAACATGATCACCATCAGAGTCTTGATAACTTGCAACAAATATTTCGTAAAAGTTACGATAATTATCGTTTAAAACTGCTTCAGTTGTATCGACATCATTAATAATAATTGCTGATTTTTTTGAGCAAGAAGACAAACTAATAGAGGCAAGCAAAGCTCCAACAAGAGTAAGCGTTTTAAATTGTATAGACTTCATAATTATCCTTTAACTGCGCCTCCAGTAACACCTTCGACGTAATATCTTTGTAAGCAGAAGAATAAGACAGTAATAGGAATAGAGACAAAGACACCACCAGCACAGAAAAGTGGGAAGTAAACAGATCCTGATTCTTTAGTTAAAAGTTGTTGTAAACCAACAGCAACGTTAAACATGTCTTTATTTCCTTGTGCTAAATAACTAGCAAGCATATAATCGCCCCAAGGAGCTGTAAAAGCCATTAAAACTGTGTAAACAACGATTGGCTTTGAAAGTGGCATAATAATTTTCCAGAAAATAGTATTTTTATTTGCCCCGTCTATCATTGCGGCTTCATCAAGACTCTTAGGAATGGTGTCAAAGAATCCTTTTGAAATATAGTAATTCATTGCACTGCCAGCAATATAAACTAATACAAGTCCAAAAATACTACCACTCAATCCAATAAATTTAAGTAAGAAATAAGTGACAATCATACCTAAGAAACCAGGGAACATGCCAATTACTAATATCATTTTCATGTATCCTTGTCTTGCTTTAAATCTTAATCTTGAGAATGCATATGATGTCATTAATGTTAAACAAGTTTGTAAAAGAGCGGTACAAATTGCAATTATAAGAGTATTAAGGAACCATTTCCAAAATGGGAAAGTTTCTGCAACATTTCCTACAAATAAGTTCTTATAATTATCAAAAGTCCATGCTTTCGGAAAAACAACAGCAGGGTCATATTTAACTGCAAAAGATTGCAAAACAATATAAATAAATGGAGTTAACCAAATGATTGATATCAAAGTTAAAATAACATAAATTAATACCCTTGAAGTAGTTTCACGTAATTTTTTTGAGGCATAACCAGCATTTGAAGTTTTCATTATTGGAAATCCTCCTCGTTTTTAACAGAATTTGTTCTCTTGTAGAAAATGAGAGAAATAAATGCAACGACAACGAAGACAACAATACCGATAACACTAGCAACACCATAGTCTTTGTTAACTTCGCCCATTGCGATTTTATATAACCAGGTAATTAATAAGTCGGTTTGTCCTGCACCAAATACATCAACAGCAATCATTTGTCCATTAACAGTTGTAAATACTGGACCGCCTTGTGTTAAAAGATAAATGACGTTGAAGTTATTAATATTACCTGTAAAATTCGAAATTAAATAAGGTCCGGTAACGAATAACATATAAGGTAAAGTAATTCTCATGTACATTTTATATGCATTTGCACCATCAATTTTGGCAGATTCGTATAAATCCTCAGGAATATTTAAAAGTAAGCCAGTTGAAATAAGCATTGTATATGGAATGCCAATCCACATATTAATGCAAATAATTAATACTTTTGCGATTAATCCATCTTTCCACCAAGGAATCGGGGAAGATATCCATCCCCATTGCATCAAGAGTTTATTAACAACTCCTAAATCTTGATCGAACATTTTGGACATTAAAAGTAAGGATACGAATTGTGGAACAGCAATAGTCATAATAAGAATTGTTCTCCACATCTTCTTTAGTTTAATGCCTTTTTTATTAATCATAATTGCAACGATCATACCAAAGAAATAATTAGTAAATGTTGCAAAAAATGCCCAAACCAATGTCCAAATTAAAATTTGAAGAAAAACAGAAGCGAATTGATTGCCGCCACTTCCTGTGATTCCGAATAATCTACTAAAGTTATTCAATCCTATCCAGTCAAATAATTCCTTAGGTGAGTTATGAGCTGAAGAATAGTTTGAAAAACCGATTAAAATCATGAAAATTAAAGGAATGATTGTAAACATCACAAGTCCAAAAGTAGGAATACCTAATAAAACTTTGTGATAATTCTTTCCAGTAAAATCATTAATTGTAGTTTTGTCAGTAATAATATGACCAATATTATTTTCTTCTTGTAATCTATATGCTTCTTTAATTTGAGAATACCATAAATAAACAAGTAAAAGTAAAACAATAATGGCTAAAATGCTATAAAGCAAAATATTAAAGCTATCATCCTTATATATATAAGTAAAGGTAGGCGAATTAGTATCGATATATTGAGTTTGTCCAGTATAACCAAATGATGGCAATTTAATCCAATTAGGAATGCCAATTAAAACAACAAACAAGATTGCAACTATTTCAAATATAAAATTAAAAATGCCTCTGATATATTGATGCCTTGTAACTTGTCCAAAGCCCATTAAAAGGAATGATAATCTAGTTTTATAATCACCTCTTGCAAAATATGTATATAAATTTTTAAAAGGATTAACTAATTTTTTTACAATGGCTCTACATTTTTTTGGTAGTTTCTTAAAAAAAGATAAGATACCTTTAGGTATCATGATAAAAAAATTAGCTATTTTATATAAAATTCGTTGAGGTTTAGACAATGATAGATATTCAATTGTCGTCATTATTTTTCCTCCATTTAATAAATACATGCGCCACAAAGGCGCATGTAGAAAAGTTTAATTAAGCAATAGTTTTGATAGTATTATTCATTGTGTCAAGAGCAGCTTGTAATGCTTCTGCGTTATTGACATCTAACTCACCCTTAACAATTGCGTTAACAACAACAACTGGTGCGTCCCAGAATTTAGCAGGAACAACGGTTTGAGCATGAGCGAATTCACCTTGAGCAGATAAAACTTTAATGTTTGGAGAAGCTTGAACTTCTTCGTTTGCTGCAGCAACTTTATTACATGGAGCAATTCCATTTTGTTTAAATCTTGCTAATTGAGCTTCTTCACCTGTTAAATATTTTGCTAAATCTAAGGCTGCTGTAGCTCTTGCAGTATCAGAAGCAGAAACAATTGGGTTAACGCCTAATAATTTTCCACCTAAGAAAGCACCCATGTGTTTTTCTTGACCGTCAATTGTAATTGTAGGCATAACAGCACAACCATAATTATCGCCTAAAGCGGCTTTATAGTTACTAATATCCCATGTACCAGCAATACAGCCAACTAAATCATTTTCAGCAGTTGGAGCAGACATGCCATTTTGCCATGCGCTTGATTTAACAATTGATGAAATAGCTTTTGCTGCTTTGGCGCCTTTTTCAGTGTTAAAGTCAGCTTCGATTGTTTTAACTGTACCTTTGTTATCGAATTCAATTGAATAATCAGCACCAAACGTAAAGAATGCAGCAGCACCCCAGAAACCTGTTTGTAAATCGTAACCAATCTTCTTACCTAAAGTTTCACATTTAGCTAATAATTTTTCCCAGGAAGAAACATCATCTTCAGTTAAAACACTCTTATCGTATTGTAAATAATAAGTATTATCACCAGTGTATGGGAAGCCGACTAATTTATTATTGAATGTAACAGCACCAACACCAAATGAGTTCATTTCTGTTCTGACATAAGTTGCATAATCGCCTCTTAATTCAGCTAAAGCACCTTTTTGATATAATCCTTGTAATTTATCACAAGCAACTTCGTAAACATCTGGTGCAGCAGCTGCAGACCAGTCAGTAACTTCACTATCGACTTTATCAGCACCGTGGGCTACAAATTTAACATTGTATGTAACATCTGTACTTTCAGCGTTTTTGGCCTCTAACCATTTACTAATTAAGCCTCTATTAAAAGTTTCATCACTAGCAGCGCCTGAATAAACTAAAGTAATAGTTTTATTTCCGCCACCGTTTCCACCGCAGCTAGCTAATCCTGCGCCTGCTAATAAAGCGACACATCCTACAGCTAGAAATTTAAAATTCTTTTTCATTAAATATCCTCCTATAAGAATTTTTATTCTATATAATTAAGTCACTACGACTTTAATTAATACGATTATACTTACCAATTAAGTCTGATAAGCGTTTTGCAATTTGTTCATTTTCATCATCAAATTGCTTTTTTGTTAATCTAAACGACCAATTATCTGTTGATAAGGTCGAAGGGAAATTCATTCTACCTTCCTTACCAATTCTAAATAAGTCTTGAATAGGCGTTACAGATACTATTGAAGACGAAGCTAAATTTATTTCAATCGTTTTATCTATCATTTCATCTCTTGTTAAATCTTCATCGATATCAACATTTAATCTTTGACACTCTCTTTGAAGATTATATTTATAAAGATTCAAATCATTGTCATTTAAATTGTCGATAAATTGTCCGACAGTTTCTGAATCATGGGTTGAAGAATAACTGAAAAATTGATTAGTGTAATTAAAAGGTAACCATGTATCGTTTTCATTTTGAGCTAGCATTCCTTGAATAACAATTTTCATACCTGGGAATTTAGTTTTTTGCATTAAATCAGCAAAATCATCGTCCATATAACCTAAATCTTCAGCAACAATTGGTAAGCCTAATTTATCTTTAAATAAATCAAATCCAGGGCCTTTAACCCAAACACCATTTCTTGCAGTTTTATCGCCAAACGGAATTGAGAAATAGCCACTAAATCCTCTAAAATGATCAATTCTTAGTAAATCAAACATCTCTAATGCGCTTTTTATTCGTTCATTCCACCAGCGATAATTAGTAGCTTTATGGTATTCCCAATTATAAAGTGGATTCCCCCAAAGTTGTCCATCTTCACTAAAACAATCAGGTGGACATCCAGCTACTCTAGTAGGGTTATGTTTCTCATCAAATTGGAACATTGCTGGATACTTATAGCATTCAACCGAGTCATACGATAAATAAATAGGTAAATCACCCATGATTAGTACATTTTTCTGATTAGCATAATGTTTTAATGCGTAATATTCATTTAGGAATTCGAATTGTGTCCACATGTAAAATTCATAAATGTCTGAATGCTTTTTAATTATCTCTTCTTCTAAAGATTTTGTGTAAACAGAGTATTTTTTACCCCATTTATTCCAAGGCAAATAACCATTTAATTCTTTTAAAGTCATAAATACGCTAAAATCACGCGCATTTACATTATTTTTTAAAAATAATTCGAAATCTTCATTTTTCTTGAAATTCTTGAAAGCTTTCTTTAAAAGAGGAATTTTGTTATAAAACATTAAAGAATAATCAACCCTTTTTTCGTCATTAAAAAGTAAAACTGAATCGACATCTTTTTGAGTAAGTAGACCATTACTAATCAAAATATCTAAATCAATTAAATAAAAACTATACCCATAGTTTGATGGAGATTGATAAGGGGAATCACCATAAGAAGTTAAATTTAGTGGTAAAATCTGCCAAATCGAAATATGAGATTTTTCCAAAAAATCAACGAACTTATAAGCTTCCTGTCCTAAAGTGCCAATTCCATACTTACTAGGTAGGCTAGTAATGTGCATTAAAATACCAGAATTTCTCTTCGTAAACATTTTTGTAAGCGCTTTCAATTATTTAAATTTTAAAGTGTCAATTTTAGCTTTAAACAAGAAATCTTTAGAAAAATGCTTTTTATAAATAAAAGAATATCAATCAAATTGATTTTTTATCATTAATTAATAAAAAAACGAAGGTTATAAATATTATTTTAAAAGTATTTGTTTTATAATTTTTACGATAACTATCGATATAATTTTAATTTTATGTAAATTTTAATAAATTAAACCAAAGTAATTTCTTATAAGTTTTTCGTTGGATTTCAATTCCTCGCAAAGATCATCCAATGATGAATATTTGTGTTCATCACGGATATACTTTTCAAAGGTAACGAGAACATCTTCTCCATAGATATTAGAATTAAAATCAAAAATATAAGTTTCGATAATTATTGAATTCTCTTCTTCTATTGTTGGATGAGTTCCTACATTCGTCATTCCAAAATATATTTGCCCATTAATAAAAATTTTAGAGGCGTAAACACCTTTTTTTGGTAAGCAATATGAAGAAGATAATTTTAAATTAATTGTCGGAAAACCAATTTTTCTTCCATTCTTATGACCTTTAACAACTCGACCCCTCACAAAATATGAATAGCCAAGCATTAGATTTGCATTTTCAATACAGCCTTCTTTAATGTATTTTTTAATTAGACTCGAAGAAACCTTCGATCCATCTGCGTTATTAACGTAATTTAAAACAGTAACTTTTGGAAAAAATTCTTTTAATGAGTTAATATCGCCTAATGCACGAAATCCAAAGCGAAAATCTGCACCACAAAAGATATTTTTCGGATCGAATTTAATTAAGATTTTATTAATGAAATCTAAATATGGAATATTCTTAAATTTATCATTAGCACGAAAAACATAAATTTCATCAGCTCCTAATCGACCAATAAAGTTCAATTTATCATCTAAAGAAAGTAAAGCTTCGCTATTATCTTGTTTTAAATTGTTGTCAAATGTCAAAACTGCAATTTTATCTTTTGAAATATATTTAGCAGTTGAAATAAGTTGAGCATGTCCTACATGCACCCCATCAAAAAGCCCTAAGACGACGCTTAAACCTTTGCTAACAAAATCTAAATCTGTAAAATTTGATAAATACGTAATCTTCATATGAATTTAAAATCAAATCATATTATAATGATAAAGTTGATTAAATCAAAGGTATTTAGATGAAAGGTATTAGAGTTCTACTAGCAAGTATAAGAAAGGCCGATAAAGACTTCAACTTAATTTCAAGCGGAGACAAAATTGTGGTCGGAATCAGCGGCGGAAAAGATAGTATGGCTTTAATTTATTCGCTTTTTTTATATAAAAAATTCTCTAAATGTGAATTTGAATTATACCCAGTAATCATCGATTTAGGATTTCCTTGTTTTGAGGTAAGCACACTTGAAAAATACATTTCTAGTTTAGGACTAAAATTAGAAATTTTGCATGAAAAACAAGTTTTTCAGATATTGCAAATTCAACAAGAAAAGCAAAAATTACCACATCTTCCTTGCTCTATCTGTTCTAGAATGAAGAAGGCGATAATTAACAAATATGCTGAAAAAATTGGGGCAAATAAAGTAAGTTTTGCTCATCACAAAGACGATGCGATTGAAACATTATTTTTAAACGAAATATATGGAGGTAGAATTGCTACCTTTTCACCAAAAATGTTTTTATCAAACGATCAAATTACATTTATTAGACCTTTTATCTACGCTGGAGAAAAGGATATAGTTAAAACTATTAAAGAAGAAAATATTCCTACTTTTACTGCAAAATGTCCAAATGATAAGCATACAAAAAGACAAGAAATTAAAGAAATTTTAAACAACATATATCAAAAATATCCTTCAAGTGAAGAAAACTTTCTCTCAATGCTACAAAACTATAATAAACAAGACATTTTTTATATGCATCAAGAGCATAAAATTGAAGGCACCTCTTTATTTTATAAACTTGTAAGGACTCAAGATGAATTATTAGATTTTCTACATTTTTCAAATGTAGATTTTTCTGTCTTCAAAAAAGAAGATTTTAAATTTTTAATATATAGCAAAAAAGATTTGGTTGGCTCTTGCTCTATAAGTAAAATTTCTGATCGAAACTATAAGATTTCATATATAAAATTCGTTAATCAAGATGATAAAGAATTATTCATTCAAGATATTTATAAAGAGTTTTATGACCGATTTAACCCGATGAATTTTTTTACTGAAAACTAAAAAATAATCGAGTTCTGAGGGGTTTTAAAAAAATTTAGGGGCTTTTATGGAAAAAATTAAATTTAAAAACGCTTTAAAGAATCAAGCCGCATTAATTGTAGAATATATTCATAAAATAGCAATTTTTGAAAAACTTGATTCATCCGTTAAAGTTGATGAAAATATGATTTTAAATTTTGTTTTTAAGAAGAAAATTGCTAAAGTTTTCTTTATTTATTGTGATAAAAAAGTTATAGGATTTTGTCTATATTTTTTAAATTATTCAACCTTTGTTGGTAAAGCTGGAATTCATTTAGAGGATTTATATATTGACGAAGAATTTCGCCATCATGGAATTGGAAAAAAAGCTATTCAGCATCTATGCAAAATAGCAACTAAAAACAATATGGAAAGAATTGAACGGACATGTTTAAAGTGGAATAAAAATGCATATAATTTTTATCTTTCACTAGGTGCTATTCCTCAAAATGAGTGGGAAACTTTTAGGTTAACTGCAGAGAATATCACTAAATTAGCTAAATAATTTTTTTATGATTTTTAATAAATTATTGTCATAATAAGTAAGTGGTTCGTTTGGATAAACAAAAATCATTCTTAAAATATAAACCAAAAACAAAATAACTCCAATTATCACCCGAAAAACAGGGCTTTTATTAATTTTTCCAATAATTGGACGTTCCTGAAAAATTATTACCCACATGATAATAGGCAATACAAACACAAAAGGATTGTAAAAAAACGCACCAATAAAATCAAATTTGATAAGGGAGATACAAGCTCTTCCTAATCCACATCCTGGACATGGAAGTCCAAATAAAAATTGAAAAATACAATTTTCGATGTGATAAGTCGTGCAATATAAAACGAATAATAAGAAACTTATTATCCGTATTATATTTTTGTTAATGAACTTTAAAAATAGATCTATATAAGATTTAATCACGACTAATTATTAATGACTTGATTTGAATTTCTAATATAATTATTGATATTATCTTGTGCTAAAGCAGAACCAACAAGTGGTGATAAAAATATTGTTAAAACAAAATTAACAACAAAGTTATCCTTGCCAGTTAAAGCGTCTATTTTTTTGAAAAATTTATATTGCCAATAAATCATGAAAATACCACATGTGATAAAGGTCAACAAAATTGCAAGTAAATAGTTCATTAAACTATCTTCACTTTTTTCAGAGAAATTTAAGTCATCGGCAGTTGTGTACCACCAATAAATTGAATAAATCCCACATGTAAAAATAGACAATAATAAAACTGAAACTACACTTCTTTCTTTCATATTTTCCTCCTTTTTTAAAGTTTATGTAAAGATTTACATAGTTGTGTAAATATACAAACTTAAATCGCTGACGAAAGGTTTGGTGCTTTCGTTGTATAAATTGCTAATGCTAGATAATTTTCATCCTCTAAAGATGTTTCGTTACCAGAAGCAATAACCTTATTAAAATCTACATAGTATTGTGTATATCTTACAGTTATTTTAATAAGGCTTATTAATTTTCGCGCTGTAAGGTCACCATCAGTCTCTGCATTATATGACTCTAAACTAGGTTCAGCATCTAATTTTGTAATGGATATATTTTCTTCTTCATCCATTGTAAAAATATAATATTCTCCATTTTTAGAAAAATATCTATAGCCAATATAATTAGATTTATCGCTTGGTAAAAGTGATGATAAGCCTGCATTATTTAGTTGTTCTGAGCTAAGTTCTACACCACCTCTTTTTGTAATAATAGCAGCAAAATCAGCATTTTCTTCGATTAAAGCAAAATTACGTTCAATATCTGTTGAATCAAGTAATTGCACAAAGACATACCCTAAAGTATAAGTAGGATCATTAAATAATTGGGCTCTTTCCCATTTATTTGATGAAGTATAAGCAAAAGAGTAATTTGTAACACTACTATCAAAGTAACAATCATATTGCATAGATGAATTAATTTTTACCCAATTTCCTTTGTCACTAATAAATGCATAATCATATGACAAATCTAAAGATTTTATTAAACCTCTAGCAGAAATTTCTCCTTTAGTATTTGCAAGTTCAAAACTTCCTTCCCCGACAAATGATGTTTGATAAACAATATAATAAGATGTTGAATTCTCTTTAATCAAATGAGTTAAAGGATCGTATGATTCAATTACCTTTTCAGTAGTATCTAAAATATAAATAACAGAATAATTAGAACTATCGTAAGGTACATTTGCAGATAAAGAAGCATTATTTGGAATAGCTAAAATATAGTCATGTTCAAATAAATGAACATATACCCATTTATTTAACGATGCATAATAATGGTAAATTTTAGAATCTGACGATGTTTTAAATAATAATTTTTCTTCATTTAAAAAATCACCAGCAATAAGTTTTTCTTCACTTCCACTTTGAACCTTAATATAAGTTTTTCCATTAACATCGTAAGTATGGTTTGGCTTTTCGGCAGAATACTCTTGCCAAGCACCTTCGTTAGACAAGACATAATTATTTGTAAGAGTTGAAAATGAATTTATGATATATGAATTAACGCCTGTATCTATACTTGCACTTCCAATGTTTGCTAGCCAATTCGAATCATTTTCTTTACTAGCTAAAATTGAATTATCTTCAGTTGCATAGATAGTTGAATTATTTGAATAAAGATAATAGTAGCCATCAGTAAATCTGTAGTACTTAACTACATTATTAGTATCAACACAATAAAGATAAGATTCATAATTAGTTTTTACAATATATTTATTGTCTTCAACTGCACCTTCACTATTGTTGCAACTAGGTTTTACATTAGTTTTATTGAGTTCAGAAATAACTTCATTTTGAATTTTGCTGTTAGCAAGTGTGAAAGTACCCCCGACATTCAAATCTGCAGTAGTAGATATCATTAATTTTCCATAAAGGTAAATAGTTGCGGCACTCTCAGTATCTTTTTGAGGATAAGATATAAAGTTACTTTCTATATTAAGTGTTCCACCCTCTTGAACCGTTAAAACACCTCCATTCATTAATTTAGTTTGAGTTTTAGTAGTAAAATTACCAAATATCCTTAAATAATGAGATAAACTAACAAGTGGTGTAAACATTTTGTTGCTATATGCAGGTGATTTTTTTGTAGAAATCGCAAATTCTATTGCGTTAAAAGACATACTTCCATAAACATCATATAAAGAAGTATCACCAATATAGCTAATTTCCATTTTTGCATCAGAAGAATCTGCTGAATATACACCATTTTCTCCGTAATATATTATTGAATTATGTAGTATATCAACACCTGAAGATACTAAAATTTGTTTTGCAAATAAAATAGATTTTCCAATCATTGAAATAGGAACTAAGCAGTCAGCAAACGAAAACGAATCATAAGGAAAATCATTATTTAAATATTGAATGTTATAGCTTGAGTAATCTTTATTACCCTTAAGTACATAATTAATTTTCAATTGACCGCCGTCATTAACTATAATTTTTCCACTATGAGAAGAGCTTGTATCTATTATTTTTCCATTGCAATCAAGAATACCGCCATTTTCAACTGAAATTGAATAACCATTCAAATCAATGCAAGAATAATTCCCAACAACAGTACCTTCACCAGTATCATTTTTTCCAACAACTCCACCGACAACCAAATTTCCTTTAATTGTAAGATTATTTAAAAGTTTTAAAGTTAATTTCAGATTTCCTGCACCACTAACTCCACTATATTCTCTATAATTTTCTGCATTTAAACCAAAAAGTTCGTCATTGGCTTTAGTTTTATTGTGTGCTAGATATAATGTTTTTCCAGCATCTAATAATGTGAATCTTTCATCAGAAATTATCGGATTAGAAATATCCATCATAAACATCGGATTTATAGAATCTAAAGTATCAAATCCTTCTGAAATAGAGCTAACTTGAATTTGCTCCTTAGAATTAATAAAAGAAACTTTTTGATAAATAGAACTTCCATCGCTTATAACAAAATCTTCGTACGGAAAATTGGCAGCATTTTTATTGTCGTAATGTTCAAAAGTAAGAGAGTTACTAAGATTCGAACCTGTAAAGGGGCCTTTAATTTCAATTTTTTTAGGTGTTTCACCTTGATCGAGTGGATTATCAATTGTTAATGACATTCCATATGTATTAAAAATATCTATTTCATTTTCGGTGTCTGGAATATATAAATTTGCTAACGATGATAAGCCAGAAAAAGAAGATAAAGAAATCTTTTTTATTGAAGATGGAATTTCTATACTAGTAATATTATTATTTCCTTCAAAAGCGAAAATAGAAATTTCCTCAACTCCTTCTTCGAACACAACTGATTCGGCTTCGTGATAATAAGAAGTAAAATGTTCTTCCAAAGAATCAACATTTTTAATATTCATTATCAAATCATCTAAAATATAATCAAATATCCCGTTAGGTCCTACTACAACACTCTTTCCATTAAAATGTCCTGGGTATTTAATATTTTTCTTAATTTCTTCATTTGCGCTTAAATCATTACTCTTTTTGTAATTTTTTAATAGAGTTTGATATATATCAATTGAAAATGCTCCTCCAAAATCAAAAGGAGTTAAAATTTGAGACAAAATTGTATAAAGATCTCTTTTTAAAAGAGCCATATTTTTTCCGGTGTAATCAATGTTAAATTCATTCGTTAATTCTGACGGAACGCCTTCAACATTAATGTCTAATTTAAAATCAGCTATATAAAACAATGTTGGATCAAAATTCTCTTTAACTGCGTATTCATCCAAACTGCCATCTGAATTAAATTTTGAATAAACTTCATTATTACCATTTTCACTGTCTTGTGTTACAAGGACAAATGGCATCTGTTTCACAATTTTTGCTGGATTATTTGTATCAATAAAATCTGGCAAAACAAATTCGCCTGTCTCTAAATTTATTTGTACATCAAAATTAGGAATTTCTAAATAATATTGATCATTTGTTTCACTAAATCCAAAAGTTTGCACATTTAGCATACCTAAATAAGTAAAGTCATTTAAATTTCTAAACGCACAGCCTTTTAATAATTCTTGGTTAAAATACCAAGCATAATAATCTTCGTTTTCAGGAATTGCCAAGTTTGTTCTTAAAGACTGATATGCCTGCGTTGCTTCATCGATAAATAATTGATTAGGGTTAACGTTGCTACAGCTATTCAAGCTCAGAATTGAAAGTGTTGCCAATGGAATCAGTATTATTTTGCTTTTCATATATTAAAATTATAAATTTTAATTATGAATAATACAACGCTATCTTTTTATTCAGCTTTTCGATAAAAATAGAAATCAAAAATTTAAAAAATCAAAAAAATACTCAATATCTGCAGGGTTTTATTAAAAAATAATCAGTTTTCGTTAGTTTTACAAAAGAGCTTTTAAATACTTTCTATCATTTTTTTGAGCTCTGCATCAGAAATTAAAATATTGATAATGCAGCTTAAAATTTTTAATTCTTTTGTACCTAAAGATTTTATAAATGATAGATATACACTAGCAAAAGATACAATCAAAATTAGGCTTTCGCCACTAATTTCAACTGTTTTAGATAGGAAGGACGATGCCAAATAAGATATACTTTTAATAAAATTTTTAATTTCGTTGTCGCTAGCATTTATATCTTCGCTGTGTAATACATATTTTTCTAAAGTTAATTCATAGTTATGATTTTTTAAAATTTCTTTTTCTGCTTTTTTCTTCTTTTTAAAGAAAAGTCTATTAGCCTCTCGATTAATTTTTTCTTCTTCAATTTTATTTTTAAATACTATTTTGATTCTTCCAATTTCAAAAGCCAATGTTTTATCCAAAGATGTTTTTTTAAATGCTTTATGGTTTTCGATTTCAGAATCTAATATTTTGATAATTTCTTGGTCTTCTTTGGAAATAGAACTATCGCCTTCCATTTTGTCGGATAATTTGCTTATTTTATTAATAAATGCTTTTTTCGGATTTGCCATTACACTCACAAAACTTTCTTCAAGATCTTTTTTTAACGCAACTTCAAACATATGAACATATTTCTTGAGAAAATAAATAGTAAAAAATAGAACAACTTGAATTAAATACAAAATAGCTGATATAAAATTGGTTATTAAATACTCATTTTCATCTTTAGCGAAACAAAAATAGGATACAAATCCAAATATAATCACTAATAAACGCGCGACATATTTTATATAGTTAAAAATTTTTGA
>JAXDXW010000018.1:0-4000 GCA_034087725.1 Candidatus Onthovivens sp.
ATTATAAAGCAGTGCAATACCCATATAAAATTAAATTAGTTTTTAAATACTAGATATGCTTGTAAATTAAAACTAGATTATATTTTATAATATAAATAAGTATTTTCATATTTTTATAATTGTTATAAAATAGAGAAAATAAGTTGAGGAAAATTATGTCAAAAAAATTGATTATTTTGGGCGGTACTGGTTTTCTTGGCTATACCACCGCTAAGTTAGCCCTCGAAAGAGGCTACGAAGTTGCTTCAGTTTCTTTAAACGACATTAATCTCGAAGGTTGGTATCCAAAAGAAATTAAAGTAACATTTTTAGATGTTTTCGAAGCATCTGAAGACGAACTTGTTGAAGTTATGAAAGGCTATGATTATATGGTTTATTCTATCGGACCTGATGATAGAGAAACCCCTCCAGCACCTGCATATGAATTCTTCCACGAAAGACTAGTTAATCATTGTGGAAAAGCGTTTAGAGCAGCAGAAAGAGCCGGAGTAAAAAAATCTGTAGTATTTAATTCTTATTTTTCATATTTTGATAGAAGATATCCAGAAATGAAATTAGCCGAAAAGCATCCTTATGTCAGAGCTAGAGTTGAACAAGCTGACTTGCTTTTAAAACAAAGAAAGAATATGGAAGTTGTAATTCTTGAATTACCTTATATTTTCGGTTCAATGCCTGAAAGAACTCCATTGTGGAAAAATGTTTTCTTAGATAGATTTGTTAATGGTCAAAAAGTTATTTTCTTCCCTAAAGGATCTACAACTATGACAGCTGTTTCACACATTGGTGAGGCTGCTTTAGGCGCTATTGAGTATGGAAAAGATGGCGAACGTTATCCTATCGGAGATCAAAATAAACCTTATGATTTCTTCTTAAATGAAATGACCAAAACTGTTTTAAATGGTAAACCAAGAAAAATTATCCACCCACCTGTTTTCCTTTGTGCAATGGGCGGTGATATGATTGGCAAAAAAGAATTAAAGCAAGGTAGAGAAACCGGACTTAATTTCAAACTTGTCATGAAAGAAATTATGTCTAAAGACTTAGTTGTTGAAGAAGAAGTTATGGATAAGGTTAATGCTGAACTCCATATTTCTAGAGGTGGTCTTGAAGAATCACTTCGTGAAACAATGTTAGCTTGTTACCCAGACGGGTCATTTAAATAATGAGTAAAAAAGTTTTACTATTAACTTTTAGTGGAACTGGAAATACTGCAATATGTGGTGAGATGATCAAAAATCATCTCACCTCTTTAAAGTATGAAGTTACTCACTTTATATATAAAAAGGATAAAGAGTTTAATTTAAATCCAGCCGATTTTGACATTATAGGTATCGGCTATCCAATACATGCTTTTAATGTTCCAGCACCTTTTAATAAGTTTTTAAAAACTCTTCCAAATGTAGATAATAAGAAACTTTTTATTTATAAAGTTAGTGGTGAACCATTTCATTTAAACGATGCTTCTTCCTATCATTTTGTGAAGAAATTGAAGAAAAAAGGATACAATTTAATGATTGAAAAGCATTTTTTAATGCCTTATAACATTATGTTCGACTATCCTGAAGCATTAAAGAAGCAAATGTATTTATATTTAGATAAATTAACTTATTTATTAGCTCTTCAACTCGATAATAACGAAACTGAATTAATTAAGTATAAGTTAAGATATAAAGTATTATCTTTCTTCTTGAGAATTGAATGGATTGCTGGTGCAGTTAACTCGGTATTTGTTCACATTAAAAAAGATAAATGTGTTAGATGTGACAAATGTATTAAAGAATGCCCAACTAATAGTGTTTATTTAAACAAAAAAGGTACAATTAAAATACATCCATCGACATGTTGCTTGTGCACTAAATGCGCTCATGATTGTCCAAAAGACGCTATTACTTTTGGCTTTATGAATTTGCGGAAAGTTAATGGAAAGTTTATGTATCAAAAATTAGTTAATGATAAATCGATAAATGGTAATTTCGTTAACGATGATACAAAGGGTTATTTCCATTTATTCAACAAGTATTTCACTTTAAAGAAAGAAGAACTTAAAGCTAGAAATATTTCGCTTCCTGATTTAGACGACAATTCGATAGAAAAGGCTGAAATAAAACAAACAATATAAAAATTCCTTGAGATAAACCAAGGAATTTTTTAATTTAAGACATTTCATGCAAGAAAAAGCATTCTAATTTCAATTTTTATCTTATTTATTTAAGTTAATTAAATTTAATAATTAGATCTTGCCATATAAGAATCATCTTTACAAAAATATTAAATATATCTTAGAACATATTATGTTTATCGCTATATTTAGAACACGATTAAGTAATACATTTATTTAATAAATGTAAAAATTCATTTAAACTTTAAAAAGTTTATTTAGCCTTAAAAACAAAAACCTACCATTTATTATCTTCTATCCATTTAAAGGTGTCTTTTAAAGTGTCTTCAAAATTTCTTGAGTTGTAATTTAATTCTTTTTCTGCCTTCTCGCTCGTATAATTAAAATTCTGATGTAAGCAAGTCATTGAATACCCAGTAAATAAAGGTTTTTGTTTTCGAATTTTATAAAAAAGTTCAATAAATGGAGAAAAAATCTTAACTAAAGTTGAAGGGACGCAAATTTTGTATGATGGTTTTGAAGTGATTTTACTAGATAAATTCATTAGATCTTTAATCGAAATAGAAGTTCCAGACATTATATAACTTGTATTTGAATAAGAAGAGTTAGCAGCAGCAACTATTCCATGAGCAACATCTCTAGCATCAACGATGTTATAGCCTCCAGTAACAATAGCTGGTAGTTTTCCTTTATAAAATTTTGATAAAGCTAAATTTATTGGACCCTTGAAATAATCGTTTGGACCAACTAAGGCAGAAGGATGAATTGTTATCGTTTCTAAACCTAAATTATTGTATGATAGGACACAATTTGTGGCAATTGCTTTAGATTTAGCGTAAACTCCTTGAACCATGTTTTCATCAAAATAAGAAGGTTCTTTTACTATGCCAGTCTTTTCTTTAATTATGCAATCAACGCTAGAAATATATATAAATTTATCTATATGGTTCTTTAAAGAAGCATCCAGCATGTTTTTTGTTCCGTTTATATTAACGTTCATCACCTTTGGATCTTTATTTTTATAAATAGAAATAAGACCAGCTGAATGAATAACTATGTTCTTATCACCTTTCTTAGTAGATAAGAATTTTAAGCAATCTTCTATAGATAGAACGTTTCCAGTAACAAATGTTATTTTTTTGTTTAAATCATTGAAATCAAGATATTTTTCGTTTTCTAAAATTAAAGCGATAATCTGAAAATCTTCTTTTTCGTTGTTTAATATATCTAAAACTATATTTCTTCCAAGATGTCCGCTAGCACCAGTAATATAATAATTTTTCATAATATTTCCTCTTAATAATGATATACCAAAAATTACTTTTTTGTATTATAAGTTAGTAGAGAACATATCTATAATGATAGCTAATAATTGAAAGCTAATACTGTCAAATGTAAGTTTTAACCATAATGTTTAATATCAAATGATGTGAGACAAAATTAATTAAATAAAAAGACATCTTATCTATAATTATGTTGTTAAAGCTTTATAGAAGGAGATGTCCATGAATATTGTATCATTAGAACGTAACTATTTGCCAATAGATGTTGAAACCCTGCTTACGAAGGACTGTTTCAAAACGGCCTATAAGAAAGATTCTATCTTTCTATCACATAAAAAGAAGTACATTTTATCGATGGTTAAAAAGATTTGACGGAACAAAGGAATCGCTGTTAGACAAATCTCATAAACCATTAAGTGATCATCCTAATAAGCTTAAAGAGGATGTAGTAAAGAGAGTTTTAAATCTTCATAGAAGAAATCCCGACCAAACTTATGTAGAGATATGGGTTCGTCTTAAGCATGATGGATTAGAGATTTCTCCTTCTAGTGTTCTAAGAATCTTTAAAAGAAGCGGAGAATATACAAAATATAAGTTG
>JAXDXW010000019.1:0-15049 GCA_034087725.1 Candidatus Onthovivens sp.
ACTGGAGAATGAGTCATACTATCGAGCATTTGTGTAGCAGTAATCGTAGGTTTTCCCATTTTTCTACAAATATCTAATAATCTTTTTTGTACCAAAGGAACCTCTTCAAAAGGAACCTCAACACCTAAATCTCCTCTTGCGACCATTATTGCATCACTAGCTTCACAAATTTCTTCTAGATTGTTCAAAGCTTCGCAATTTTCAATTTTTGAAATAATTTTTATTTCTTTATGGCCGTGCTCATCAAGGATTTTTCTAATAGCTAAAACATCATCTTTATTTCTAACAAAACTTGCAGATATAAAATCGATGTCGTGTTCACAACCCCAAATTAAATCTTGCTCATCTTTTTGAGAAATAAAAGGCATTGATAATCTAGCGCCGGTAGCATTAACACCTTTTTTGTTTGATAAATCGTGTTCACAAAGAGCCTTTGTAATAATTTCACGATTTTTCTCATCTTTATCTATTACTTCTAAGTCTAATTTTCCGTCGTCGATTTTGATATGATTTCCGATAGAAACATCATCATATAATCCAGGAAAATTAACACTTATTTTTTCACTATTACCCAAAACTTCTGACATGGAAATTCTTAAAGTTTGACCCTTTTTAATGGTTATTTTTCCATTTTCCATGTTGTGGCAACGAATCTCAGGACCTTTTGTATCTAGCATTACAGGAATATATATTCCTTCACTTTCAAAACTACGAATTGTGTTTAATTTTGCTAAATGCTCCTCATAACTTCCGTGAGAAAAATTTAATCGAGCAACATTCATACCGCTTTCAATTAATTTTCGAAGGGTTTCCTTATTTTCGCTTGCAGGTCCGATAGTGCAAACAATTTTTGTATTCTTATTATTTAGTAACATATCCAAACCTATTTTAATAATTTATGTGTATCGTATAAATCTAATTTCTTATCCCTTGGAAGTTTTAATGCTTCATAAATATCGTGATAAACTAATTTACTTCCATCTGTACCGATACAAACACCACCAATACCTTTATCTAATAATTGAACTGCATAAGCGCCCATTCTTAAGGAGTTAACTCTTTCCATTGCAGAAGGTCTACCTCCTCTTTGAATATGCCCTAAAACTGTAAGGCGTGTATCAAATCCAGTTTCGGTTGCAATTCTTTTTGTTAAAGCTTCAGTATCTAATAATTTTTCTGCAACACAAATTAGAACATGATCAGGATCGGTTTTCTTTAATTCCTTTAAGGATTCAATTAATTCATCCTCACTTAATGAACTATCGGCTGTCATTATATAATCAGCATTTGTAGCAATACCTGCATATAATGTTAAATCAGGACAATGATTACCCATAATTTCAACAACTGCACATCTATTATGAGAAGAAGAAGTGTCAACAATATTGTCAATTGCATTAACAACAGTGTTTAATGCAGTATCAAATCCAATAGTAAATTCCGAACTAGCAATATCATTATCGATAGTGCCTGGAAGTCCGATGCAATTAATACCTTTTTCGGTTAACTTTTTAGCTCCCATATATGAGCCATCACCACCGATAACAATGAGAGCTTCAATACCTTCTCTTTTTAAGGCTTCGATGGCTTGATATTGAACTTCATCTTGTTTGAATTCTGGAAGACGGGCACTTTTAATCATAGTGCCACCTTTTGATAAACTATCTCTTCCAAAATCTTTATTAACTTTTATTATTTTATTCTCAATTAAACCTCTATAACCGCCATAAACAACGTACATTTCTTTATTTAAATTGTATCCTGCACGAATAGCCCCAACTATCGCATCATTCATGCCTGGGGCATCGCCACCGCTAGTTAAAATACCGATCTTTTTTATCATATCCTGTTCCTCGCTACAAAATATTATATAACATAGTTATATTCTTTGCATTTCGTTTTTAAAATTTGCTTCA
This sequence comes from Candidatus Onthovivens sp., assembly GCA_034087725.1. Lineage (GTDB taxonomy): Bacteria > Bacillota_I > Bacilli_A > RFN20 > CAG-826 > Onthovivens. The sequence goes on from JAXDXW010000019.1 coordinate 1,917, forward strand.
TTGATAAAGAAATTTATTTAACATAAAAATTTAAAATATTTTAAGTTTTGCCGACAATGACTACTTATTTTTTGTGAGTTTATATCGTTTTTAAGAGAATTATTGTATAATTTAAAACATGGAAGATATAAATTCTATTTATAAAATAAAAACAAGAACATTAATTCTTACTGAATATAATGAGTTTCTTTATCAATTATATTTGCCTTTAATAGGACATAGAGCGGTTTTTTTATATGAATATTTAACAAATGAATTGCGTTATGGCAAAAAAACATTAACTTTAGAGGAAATAGCAAATAGAAGTAGTTTAAATGTTCAAGATTTTATTTTTGAGCGTAAAATGCTCGAATCAATTGGATTAATTTCAACTTTTAATTCTAATTTAGAATTTATAATCATTTTGAATCCTATATTAAGCCCAAAAAATTTCTTTGCTGATGATGTCTTAAAAGGTCTATTTATGGCTAAAGTTGGAAAAAAACGTGGCTTAGAAGTAATGAAACATTATCAAATAGATGATAACGATGAAGGTTTTAAAGAAATTACTGCTTCAATTAACGATAATTTCTTAATAGATTTTGAATTTGATGATTTAAAAGTAGGTAATGATCTAAAGCTATTAAGTACAAATAAGATTAACCGTAACGATGACTTTGACGATGCATTTTTTCTTAAACAATTATCTAAAATTTCAAATATTAGATGTGAATCTATTACTCCTTTAGAACTCAAAAAGATTCATAATATTGGTGTAGTTTATAACTTAAATGAAAAAATAATTGCTGAAATGGTAAGAGACTGTTTTGATGTGACTGCTAAAGTTGGTGAAAAAATTGACTTTGAAGTTTTAAATGAAAGAGCTATAAGTGAAGTTGTAGCTGCAAAATCTTTTAATCGCAAAAAGAAAAAGGATGTTAAAATAAGCAGCAGTTCAGATGCTTCTAAAAAAATAGAGTATTATCAGTCTGTTTCTCCTAGAGAATTTTTAAAAGCACGCCAAGATGGAGTTGAACCAATCGCTAGTGATTTGCATCTTATTCAATATTTAGCGAATAATATGGATTTTGATTACTCTGTTATAAATGTCATATTAGATTATTCCTTGTCAAAGTGTGGAAATCTTTTAGTACGTTCTTTTGTAGAAAAAGTAGCGGCAACATTAAAAAGAAGTAAATGTGAAACTTGCCTTGATGCATTAAATGTTTTATATAAAAGTAATTCGAATAAAGATATAATTAAGAAAGAAGAAAACAATGATGATAATTATGACTTTGTTGATTTAGAGGACATTATCTAATGGATAGATTTAAGGGATACATTGATGAAAATGACTCCAGTTTGGAAGCTTTTTCCAGACAACTTTATAATGAATTTATATCTGATGACGACTTATTAAAAGAGTGCAAAGAAAAAGGTATTTCTGAGCAGGAAAAATATGATAATATTGGTTTTTTTTCAGATATAAAAGAAAATAGAGACAAAGAAAAAACTATTAAAACTTACGAAGATTGCGTTAAAAATAATACTTTTTATCATGTAGATATTGTTAGAACACGATATGGATTCGATAAAAAATTCGATGCATTGCCTGTTTATAAAAAATATTTAAAATATATGTCTTCTTTTATATATAAAGATTTCCCAGATAAGTTCAATAATGTTAAATGGCAAGACTTAGATAATAAAAAGGCAAAAAATTATATATCGAATCAATATAAGAATAAAAATTGGATTTATTTGTATGGTGCTATAAATTCTGGAAGAACTTATTTATCAATTGCTTTTTTAAATTTGTACTTATCTAAGCACGACTCAAAAGTTGCTTTTTTAGATTGCGGAAGAAGAATGAGTGAATTAGCTAATTTATTTTTTAAAGATCGTAACGATTTTCAGGATGCATTAAATGCATTAATAAATTGCGATGTTTTAATTTTAGATAATTTTGCAAGCGAAGCAAAAACTACATATATTCGAGATGAGATTATAATGCCTATTTTAAGTTCTCGTGCTAATAATAACAAAATAACAATTTTTACATCATCATTTTCAATTGCGCTAATTGAAAATTTATATTCATTAAAAAACAAAGATGAGGCTGGAAGCATTAAATCTAAAGAGATTTGCAATCTTTTAAAATCTAAAGTGTCAAACGATTTTTGTGTGTCAAATATTTCACTTTATTAAAATAAAAAAGTGTCTATTTTTTCAAAAAAACCTTCTAAATCCCCATTATTTTCTAAAATTTTAATTTTTTTGTTATTTAAATCAGCGTGATAGTCAGAATTTAATTTTAAATATTCTTCGACATTTTCTTGTCCCCTACTAACGAGATTTTTTATTTGTTTATCTTTGGTTAAAGTTATTACAAATATGTATTTAAACATATATTCAAAATGGGCTTTAAAAAGAAGTGGAACTTCAATAGCAATTAAATTATGTGTTTTAATAAGTTCAATTAATTTTTCTTCCAACTTTGGATATATGTATTTTTCAACACAGTGTTTTTTATTTTTATCTAACACCATTATTTTTCTACACTTTTCCTTCTTTTCAATATCTTCAATATCAAAATCAGAACCTAGTATATTTGAAATTTTACGTTTGTTTGTATTATCTTTATATAATTCATGAATTATCTCATCGCATGAAAATGTCGCATAACCTTTTTCTTTTAAATGATTAAGTAAAGTTGATTTGCCTGAACCAATTGGACCAGTAATACCAATTGCTTTTTCTAGATAAGGATTAATTTGGCAATTTGGACAAAATGTTGTTCCTCTGCCTCCGATAAAAACTTTATGGAAAGTAGTTCCACATCTTGGACAAATTTCACCTTCTCTACCATAACACAATAATTCTTCTTGAAACTTTCCATCGACACCTTCGCTCGCTTGAAATGAGTGAATAGTGCTTCCGCCTTTTTTAATCGCGTTGTCTAAAATTATCGGTGCATTTTTCAAAATATTTTCAATATCTTCTATAGTAAGGTCCTTTCCAAGAGTAAAAGGATTAATTTTTGAAGCATAAAGAATTTCATCGGCATAAATATTTCCTATACCACATAAAATTGTTTGATCTAGCAAAAGTTCTTTTATTTTTTTATTTTTATGAAATTTTTTATATAAATTTTCATGTTCAGATAGCGGAATATTATTAGCTTCAACACCTAATTTCCTTATCATATCAAGAGTTTGAATTTCGTTAGGATTAGATAAATACATTATTCCGAATTTTCTAGTATCGTCATAACAAAGCGAAGTGCCATCTTCAAAATAGAATATACATGTTGTGTGTTTTCTTCTTGGGGATTCTTCATTTGATAATCGATATTTGCCTTCCATTCTTAAGTGGGAAATTATGACATAAGAAGTCGTAATTATAAATAAATATTTTCCATATCTTTTAACATCATTAATAGTTTCGCCAATTAGTTTATTTTTAAAATCGGAAAGAGGGGAAAGAACTAATTTATCAAAAAAAACATCGACTTTTGCGATCTTTTTTCCTTTAACTAAAGGAATTAAAACTTGTCTAACGGTTTCTACTTCAGGAAGTTCAGGCATAATTATTTAGCATCAAACCAACTTGATGCATAACCTCCTTCAACAACTAATTTTGTTTTTAAATTAACACAATTTTCCATAATGTTTTTAACTAGAGGAACAACACGTTCAATTTCATCATCGTATAATTTTACAATAATTTCATCGTGTATTTGAGATACAATTCTCGATTTGAAATTATTATTTTTTAAGGCTTTGTCAACATTTATCATCGCAATCTTAATTAAATCCGCAGCGCTGCCCTGTATTGGGGCGTTCATAGCAGCTCTTTTAGCAAACTCTCGAAGTTGGTATTGATTGCTATTAATTTCTGGCAAATATCGGCGCCTATTAAACATTGTTTCTGCATATCCTTTTTGAGATGCAATCTCTGTTAATGAACTCAAATATTCTTTAATTTCAGGGAAATTTTTATAAAATGAAGAAATTATTTCTTTCGACTCAGCGACCGATATTTCTAATTGCTCACTTAATCCCCAATCACTTATCCCATAAATAATTCCAAAATTTATAGCTTTTGCCTTCCTTCTTAGTGAAGGGTCTAATTCTCCTTCAACATTAAATACTTTTCGAGCAGTGGCAGCATGTATATCTTCACCATTATTAAAAACATTTATTAAAGTTTCTGAATTTGAAAGGTGAGCGAGAATTCGCAATTCAATTTGCGAATAGTCTAAAGACAAAATATATAAATGAGGATTGTCATAGTAAAAGGCTTTTCGAATCATTTTAGACTCTTCATCCCTGACTGTTATATTTTGTAGATTTGGTTCACTGCTTGAAAGACGGCCAGTTGAAGTTCTATCTTGATTAAAAGTCGCGTGTATTTTGTTATCCTCTTTTATAAATGGCAAGATGCCATCGACATATGTAGATAATAATTTCGAATATTTTCTATGTTCGATAATTTTAGCAACAATAGGGTGTTCATCAACTAAATATTTTAAATATTCGATGGAAGTCGAGTTATGTTTGTTACCCTTTAATCCTAATTTATCATAAATAATAGATGAAACTTGCTTAGGTGAAGCAATGTTAAACTCTTCACCAGCAAGTAAATAAATTTCTTTTGATAATTGCTCGAGTTTTTGTTTATATCCTTCACCTAGCGAAATTAAATATTGCTTGTTAATTGGAAATCCTTCATACTCCATTTCACATAAAACAATAGTTAAAGGCTGCTCAATTTCAATTAATAAGTTGTATTGGTTTTTATCTTTTAAATCTTTTTTGTATTTCTCTTCAAAAATATAAGGATAATAAGCTTTAATTGCTGATAATAGAGGATTTGTTGTTTCGAAAAGTAAATTAGTATTTTTAAAACTGTAAGAAATATCAATGCCTTCGTTTGAAACAACCGAATCAATTGTTGTACCGCCTGAAGGATTTAATAGATAAGAAGCTAATAGTAAATCGAAAGATAACCCATTAATGTCGATGCCGTTTGAATTTAAGACATATTTAATTTGTTTGTAGTCGAAACATCTTTTCTTAACAGATGAATTTTTAATAATATCTAATATATTTTGATTTCTCTTTAGTGAAGATACATCAATATAATAATTTTTACCGTTGATGCATAAAGAAACACCATAAAGGGTTGCGTCATGATAGTTTCCTTCTGATAAATCTAAGCCAATTCCTATTTTTTCTGGTGTGTCAAACTTTGTGTTTTCATCTATATTTTCGTATGTGACAACATCATTAATTTCTGATTTTCTAAAAGTAACTGGAAGTCTATTAATTAGTGTTTTTAAATCAAAAACCCTGCAAAACTCGGATATTTTATTTAAATTATAACCTTCATAGACCATATCTTTTAAGTCAAGAGGTAGGCTGTCATCGATTCTAATTTTAGCTAAATGCTTGCACATTTTTCCATCGTTTTGATAGTTAATTATATTTTCACCGACCTTGTTATTAAAAGATGGAGCTGCCGAAATAATATTTTCTAAAGAACCATATTCAGAGATTAATTTTTTTGCAGTTTTATCTCCAATTTTAGGAATTCCCTTTAAATTGTCGCTAGGATCACCCATTAAACCCTTATAATCAAGAATTTGTTCAGGCATAAACCCCCATTCATTTTTAAAAGATTCAACATTCATCACATGAATATCTTTTAAGCCCTTTTTGATTAGTTTAATTGTGATATTTTCATCGATTAATTGAAGATAATCTTTATCGCTTGTATAAATTTCAACTTGATAGCCATTCAATTCAGCTTTTTTAGCAATATTTCCTGCGATATCATCTGCTTCAATATTTTCATCCTCATAATAAGTAATATTCATTTTTGTTAAGAAATCTCTTACTATTGGCATCTGTTGCAATAAATCTTCTGGGCATGGAGGTCGATTCGCTTTATATTCAGCATATTCTTTATGCCTAAAGGTATGCTTCCCTGCATCAAAGGCAACGAATATTGCGTCTCCTTTCTTTAAAGAAGAGATAATGGAAGCTATCATATTTGAAAAAGCAAAAAGAGCATTTGTTGGAGTGCCGTTTTTTGCACGCATAAGTTTGCTTTTATCAGGACTATATGTTGCATAAAATGCTCTAAATAATAATGAGTTTCCATCTAAAATGATCATTTTCGCCATATTATAATCCTCCGTTTAAAAATTCTATTTCTTCAGTAATAAAAGAAGGTTTTGCTTTGCTAGTATCTAAATAGCCTTTTGCGATAATAGGTTTATTTTCTTCTAATTTTGATTGATATAGAGCGTAAGTTTCTGTAAATAAAGTTAAACTTAGCTCGTTATCTAAATCATCATAAACATCTACAAAACACATAGGTTGTCCTGAATACTTTCCTTTTTTTATCGTTATTATTTTTATTGATTTTATGATGCCTAAAATTTCTGCTTTTTGATTTGGCAATAAAGCATCAAGAGCAGTTAATTTTTTTCTTTTATCGTAAATTATATAATTAAACGGAGTATCAGATATCATAGCACCTAATACTAATAATTCATTATGTAATTTCATTTGTAAATCATCTTCGCATTGTACTTCATTAAATGTTAATCCGTAGTCAAATAGATCGTTTGAATGATATGTACAAGTGGAAGCAAATTGAAGTGCGGATTCAATCGACAATTTTAGTGATTTTCTATTATTGTTTAAAGAATCAAAACAACCGGCATCAATTAATTTTGAAATTTGCAATTCGGTAATTTTGTCCTTTGTGTTATACATTCTGGTTACAAAGTCGATAAACGATTCAAATTTACCGTTTTTAGATCTTTCATCAATGATATTTAATGAAACTTTTGAAGGTAAGCCACCAATTTTTGTAAGGGGCATAAGAAGTGAATTATTATATATGCTGAATGAATTGATTGATTCGTTAATATTTGGTGTTAAAACTTTAATATTTCCCTTCCTAATTTCAGATAGATATTTATTAAATTTTATATCATTAGTCCCGTATTGAGATTCTAAAATTGAGCAATAAAATTCGAGCGGAAATTTAGCTTTTAAATATGCCATTCTACAAGATATCATACTGTATGGCACAGAATGAGACTTATTAAATCCATAACTAGCAAATTTTAAAATAAGATTAAAAATGTCTTCTGTTGTGTTTGGATCTCTTTTTAATTTTAAAGCGCCTTCCACAAATTTACTTTTCATTTTTAATATTTCTTCTTTGTGTTTTTTACTAACTGCTCGACGGAAAATATCAGCTTCGGCATATGAAAAGCCAGCATAAACACGTGCAATTTGCATTATCTGTTCTTGATAAACAATGATGCCATAGGTGTTTTTTAGTATTGGAATAAGAGATTTATCAGGATATGTTACCTTTTCCTTTTTTTCTTTGCGTCTAGCGTATAAAGGAATTTGCTCCATTGGACCAGGCCTATCCAAAGCTAAAAGGTCGACAATTTCGTTAAAATTTGCTGGTTTTATGTATGTGATTCCTTTATTAGCAGCAGAAGTATCAAGTTGAAAAATTCCCATGGTCTGATTTTTCGAAATTAAAGAAAAAATAGAAGGATCTTTAAAGGGAATTTCACTAATTTTTAAATCAATATTTTTTGTTTTTTTAATAAGATTTAAAGTTGTTTGAATAGTGTTTAAAGCAGTGAGACCTAAAAGGTCCATTTTAAGAAATCCTTGATCTTCTAAATAATCCTTTTCATATTGAGTAACATATGTATTTTCATCAAGGAATGTTAGAGGAATTAAATCTAAAAGTGATTTATCATTTATAATAACACCAGCAGCGTGCATACCTTTTTGACGAGGAAACCCCTCAATTAAAAGTGCAAATTTATATATTTTTGCTATTTTTGGATCTTTTAAAAGATCTTTAAAAGCGGGTATTTTTTCTGCACACATTGATAAGGTGTAATTATTTTGGTTGAAATTTGAAGGTATTGCTTTTGAAAGATCATCAATGTCCTTGCTGTCGCATCTTAAAACGCGACCTACATCTCTGATTGCTTGTTTTGGACCAATTGTTTGAAATGCGATGACTCGAGCAGTTCTTTCAGGAGTGTATTTTTTAATAATATAATTAATTACCTTATCTCTTTCAATGTCGCTGAAATCGATATCAATATCAGGCATAGAGTTTCGCTCAGGATTTAAAAATCTTTCAAACAAAAGATCGCCATAATCTAAAGGATTCACTTCGGTTATATCTAATAAATATGCTATAAGACTACCACCGACACTGCCTCTTCCAGGACCAACTGGTATGTTATTATCTTTAGCGAATTTAATGTAATCTTGGACAATTAAAAAGTAATCGCAATATCCCATTTTATCTATAATTAAAAACTCTTTGTTCAGCCTATTTCTTAATAAAATGTTATTTTGCAAAGACAAATTGTGTTTGTCTAACCCTTCTAAGACCTTTTGCTTTAAAAGATCTTTTGCAGAAATATTCATTTCTTTCGTAAAATGAAGAAGTTCACCTCTTTTTACTAAAAAACTGAAGTTAATTTTATTTACTAAATTATGCAATTCCTTTATATCTTTGAAATCATAAAATGATTCTACTTCCTTTTGCGTAGGCAAATAATAGTCTTTAGATACTCTATCTTCAGTGACTTCAATAGTAGTTTCTTCGTCAATCGCTTTTAAAATAGCGAGGACAAGGTAGTCTTCTTTTTTTAAATATTTAATTGTTGGAAATGCAATTGTGGGGTAAGAATAATTAGTAGCAAATTCTTTTATTAAATTAGCCTTGGACTTGTCTTCGTAAGAATAGATTTCTAATCCTATATAAAAGTCATCAAAATATTTTGAATACGCATATAATTTATCTTTAAATATTTTTTCATTAATGCTAGAAAAAATATCACTTTGTTTCGTTGAAATAACACAAATTAAATCTCTACAAAAGTCCTTAATTTGAGAAAAATCCTCGCAAAACCCACCTCTTTTTTCTAAAAAAGTTGATATCTGGCAAAGGTTTTTATAACCATTTTCATTTTTAACATATAAAGTAAAAAGATTGTTCTGACAATATAAGTCTAACCCAAAAATTGAATTAATATTGTTCCTTTTGCATACATTATTAAAAGAAGGAAAACCATACATCACATTTAAATCAGTAAGACCGCAAACATCATATTCATTCTCTTGTAAAAAAGCGGCAAGCTTTTCGAATTGAATACCGCTTTTTAAAAAGGAATAACCACTATTTAAATGCAATGGAATAAATTTCATTATTTTCCTTCAATGACTTTTTCTAAATCAGCAATAAAATTATTTAAATCTGATAAGTCTTTGATTTGACAGCCGGCTGCGTAAGCATGTCCGCCACCCTCATATTTTGCTGCAACTTCATTTATCACATAATTTCTGCTACGTAAGGAAATTCTAAAACAAGGAACTGTAACATCTTCAGTTATTGAGCACCAAATATTTACTCCCTTTATATTGCTGAAAAGATTAACATTTTCTTTTCCTCTTTCATTTGGAATATGCAAAGCATCTAAGTCTTTTTGCGTTAGAATGTAATAAGCCACACCTTTGTCTGTGATTTTGAAATTATTTAAAACAAACTTCATGATGTCCAAGTCAGAAACACTTTTTTCATACATTTTTTCATAAATTGTTTTTATCTCTAGACCACAGCCTATTAATTTAGAGGCAATTTCAAAGGTGTGAGTAGAAGTAGAAGAAAACATAAATCTACCACTATCACCTACTAATGCTGAGTACAAGTATTGAGCAGCTAAAGTCGTAATAGTATATTTTTTCTCAATAGAAAATAAGAAATTTGAAACAATTTCGCTTGCTGCAGCTGCCTCAACATCTAAAATTGATAAATCAAAAATATCATCTGTTGCTGGATGGTGATCAATTTTTACCTTAAAGGTTGCTTTTGCAAATCTTGGATCTGCAATACGCTTTGCATCGCCTACATCGCAAATTATCGCTAAAAAAGGATTGTCAAACCAAGAATCAGATATTTTGTCTGTCTCAGGATAAATTCTTCCAGTAAAAGTGACATGATTATCACCTAAAACAACAATTTCTTTATTAGGAAAATTGTCTTTTAAAAATGTAGCTAGACCAAATTGAGTGCCTAAGGCGTCAAAGTCAGGTGCTAAATGCCTAAAAATAGCAATGTGCTCAAATTTTTCAATTTGATCTAACAACTCTTTATATTCTTTTTTAAATTTCTTCTTAATCTTTTTAAAACTTCTTTTATTAGTCACAATCATTCTCCTTTTAAGAGCATATTATATGCATCGCGTGCAATCATAACTTCTTCATCAGTAGGAATTATTGCAACCTTAATTTTACTTTCTTTTAACGAAATAAGAGCTTCTTTTCCGTGAATTGATTCATTTAAATAGTAATCAATTTTTAAATTCAAAGCCTCTTCAATTTTTTTAAGTGTTAGTGCTCTAAATTTTGGACTATTTTCGCCAATACCAGCTGAGAAGATAATTAAATCACAACCTCCTAATCTAACATAGTATTGACCTATAAAGTCTGCAACTCTTCTTGCCCATAAATCACAAGCTAAAATCGCTCTTTTATCGCCTTCATTTGCTGCTTTTTCAATATCTCTAGCATCACTTGAAATGCCACTTACCCCTAAAAGTCCACTTTTTTTATTAAATTCTTGGTAAATTTCTTCAGCGGATTTTCCTGTTTTAGCTACGACATAATTAAATACGCTTGGGTCAATATCGCCAGTTCTTGTACCCATCATTATTCCGCCAAGAGGAGTAAGTCCCATACTTGTAGCGACACATTTTCCGTCTCTAACTGCAGTAATGGAAGCACCACTACCTAAATGACAAATAATCATTTTCGAGTGGATATCATTATTTACATATTTTAAGCCTTGTTCACTTAGATATTTATGACTTGTGCCATGTGCGCCATATCTTCTAATTTTAAAATCTTCACTATATTGGTAAGGAATAGGATAGATATAGTCTTCAGCTTTCATTGTTTGATGGAAGGCTGTATCAAAAGCGCAGATACCAGGAGTAGATGGCAATACCTTTTGGAAAGCTTCAATTCCTACTAATTCAGCGGCATTATGAAGTGGCGAAAGAGGTATTAAGTCTCTAATTTTCCAAATAGTATCTTCATTAATTACAGCACTTTCACTAAAATAGGCTCCACCTTGAACAATTCTATGTCCGGTTGCTTTAATCTCATCGTAAGATTTAATAATTCCGTTTTTTATTAATGAGTCCATAACTAATTTGACTGCAACGCCATGATCCTTAACAGGAAGTGTTTCAACTTGCTTTTCGCCGTTAAATTTCAGTTGGAAAATAGCGTCATCAAACCCGATACGCTCAACAATACCTGAACAAATAACTGTTTCTTCAGGCATTTCAAATAATTTAAATTTTAAACTGCTGCTACCAGCATTAACCGCCATGACTTTTTTCATAATAAATCTCCTTGAAAAATTATTTATATTATATATAAATAGTTGATTTATTTGAATTAATAAAATAAAAAAATTAAAATTATCGAGTATGTCGGTTATCTTACTTGCAATTATTTACATTATATTTATATCCTTAGGTTTACCAGACACTTTAATTGGTTCATCTTGGCCTTCTATTTCAGCTAGTTTAAGCATTGATGTATCAACTCAAGGCATTTTGACTTTTACTTGTTCACTTTGCACTATAATTTCATCGTTTTTAACAATAAAAATTGTTAAGCTGATTTCTGAAAAGCGGACAATAATATTATCGATTTTTTTGACTGTTAGCGGTCTAATTATTATTGGATTTTCACAATCGTTTGTTTATCTTTGCCTTGCGATGATAGTTTTAGGTTTTGGTGGAGGTGCAATCGATTCGACTCTTAATAATTATGTTTCACTGCATTATAAAGCCCTTCACTTAAACTGGCTACATGCTTTTTGGGGTGTTGGTGCATTCTTATCACCAGTTATATTATCTATTTTTTTAACTGATATAAAAGGATGGAGGAACGGGGCATTTTGCTTAGCAATTATTCAATCGTGCATTTTTCTCATTACATTATCTTCTGTTAAACTTTGGGACTTTGTTCAATTTAATGAAAAAAGAGAAGTTGAAGCTAAAACGAAAAATGAAATTGGTTTCTTTAAAACTTTCAAAATCAAGAATGTAATTTGGGCAATTATTGGTTTTTATTCATACATTGCTATCGAACAAACTATCGGGTTATGGGCTTCCTCAATGGCTAGTTTTTCTTTAGAATTTAGTAAAAATGATGCTGCCTTATGGACATCTTTATATTATGGAGGAATAATGGGAGGGAGATTTTTATCAGGTTTTATTTCTTTGAAATTAGATGATAAAAAGTTAATAAGAATTGGAGAAACAATAATTATATTAGGAATTATTCTTTTAGGTTTTTCTATTTTAGAAAAATATTTGATGCCTGTATCTTTAATTATTATTGGTCTTGGTGCTGCACCAATTTATCCTGCTATAATTCATTCAACACCAAGAAGATTTTCTAAAGAATTATCTCAAAATGTTATGTCGGTGCAAGTTGGTTGTGCTTATATTGCTAATATTACAGCAGCCCCTTTATTTGGAATTATTGCTTCCAAAACTACTTTTAATATTCTTCCTCTTTTTGTAGGAATATTTAGTTTATTGCTTATATTTTCAAACGAAGTTGTCGATAAAAAAGTGCCAAATTTTCATAAAAACCCTGTAAATCTCTAATTATTTTTCAAATTTTTAAAATCAAGAAAGTAAAAATTTTTTCTAACATTAAACATTTTTATTAACCATTTTTTTAAATAATATAAGTAATGTATAATAAAAATAGAGGGGGATTTATAATGAGAAATCAATTGAGAACTTTAAAATATTTACCATGCATTTTCATAATTATTACTATTAGCTTTTTTGTTTTAAATATGATTTTATTTGCGAAAACTCTAGACACTTTTCTTCTTGTCTTGCCTTTAGTTGGATTAATATTATGGCCTATTGAAGCCTTGATTTATAAGAAGTATTTTAAAATATTTAAATACAAGATTGGAGTAAATTTGAAAGGTTGTGATTATAAAATTTTTACAGATTTTACTTACAAATTAGTATTCTACTTAATTTTAAT
>JAXDXW010000020.1:0-3638 GCA_034087725.1 Candidatus Onthovivens sp.
TATAAACAAAGCATTATGATTTCGTGCTTTTCTATTTTTCCAATCAAGCAACTTAGAATAGCAATCTCTTTCAATATAGCATCCTTTTTCAATAGCTAGTTCATATTCATCCTTAAAAATATTAGGCATAATATCACCACCACATCAATGTTATATTACTTTTACCACGAAAATGCAATTTATACATTAAGTTTTACCACGAAAATGCAATAATTTTATTTAATATTATCACGAAAGTGCAAATATATACATTAAAATGTCCGAGTACAAAACTTAAAAATTTAAAATAGTATCAAAAAAGAGCTTTTAATGTTCTAAATTGATACTATATCTCTTCTTATATTTCAAATAAGTGGCTTAGTTATGCGGTTTTCACGTTTATATAAAGAAAAAAAGGCTTGATACCTTAATTTCGTTGTATCAAACCTATGCTTTCAACATGGAGCTCCCGGCGGGAATCGGACCCGTATAGCCAGCTTGGGAAGCTGGTGTTCTACCACTGAACTACGGAAGCATATTAAAAATATATAATTATTTTCCTCAATATTCAATTATTTCATAATAATTAATGAAATCTAATTAAAATAATCTCATTATAAGATAATTATAAAACTCATAATTTTTTAACTTACTTCTCACCCAACTAATATAGTTATAGCAAATGATATAAAAGAAACTAATTTTATAGTGACTATTATTGTTATAGTTCTTATTTAAAAAAGCCTAAATATTATAAAAAAGCCTGCAGAAGCCCACTATTTTCTTAATTTTCTATTTAAAAATGTAAAAACTTTTGACAATAAAAAAACCGATCTATAGATCGGAATAATAATCAAACTGGTGGACAGTATAGGGCTCGAACCTATGACCTTCTGTACGTCAAACAGATGCTCTCCCAGCTGAGCTAACTGTCCAGCAAAAATTAATATACCATAAAGAGTGCTTAATAATCAAGCACTAAATTCATATTGCTCCTTGAAACCTTTGAAGTACTTGTTCTTTTGTTTAAAGTTTATCTGAATTTTCAAGTTTATTATTTGAAATAAACTCGAAACAATCGAACTAGTGTTATTTTAAATAAAAAGTGCTAATAGAAGCAATAAGCTATCAGCACAAAATTTATAAAACTGGTGCCTTCTATAAGATTCGAACTTACGACCTACTCATTACGAATGAGTTGCTCTACCAGCTAAGCTAAGAAGGCATGAAAATATTATATCAGTTTTTATCAGATTTTTTTACATACTTTATATATTCATATTGTTCAACGCTTGAAGCAATATCTATCATTTGCTTATAACATTCATCTCTCAAATATTTCTTATTTTGAGCTGTTGTTAAGCCTTCTTTTGGATAAATTGGTTCACCTATCCTTACATCAATACCAGGCTTTTTAAAAAATTTTCTTTTTCTAAAAGTAGATACAATAGGTAAAATAGGCACATTAAATTTTGCAGGATAATGAAAAGAAGAATCCAAAAAAGGTCTGATTTTTGTGTAATATGGCCAAATATGTGCTTCTGGAAATATCAAAACATCTTGTTTCATTTCAACTGTATACCATCTTAATGCCTCAATAAAATCTTTATAGCCTTTTAAAGACGAAGGAAGAGGTATATAACCTAGCGCTCTACATAGATGTTTTGCAACAGGAATGGTTGATGCGTCAGTATATCCTACAATATTTACTCTTTTGTGTTTAACAACACAGGATTGTATAGTAAAAACATCAAAAAAACTGGTGTGGTTTGAATATATAAACATTCCTTGATTTTTATATTCTTTTAATTTTTTTGAATCGTGGATTCTTACTCCAGAAAAAAAGTTAAATACCTTAAAAACTGGTTTGGCAATACAATAATATAGCGCATCACTAAAGAAATTATTAATTTTATTAGTTCTTTTAAACTTATAATTAGCAGGCAACTCAGGTCTACTTAAAGATGTTTTTTCAAAATCATCATTTAACTCATCTGTATAATAAATTACTTTTTCTTTCATTTTTTTGCCTCAATAGCTTTTTCATCACAAATTTCACCACTATGTTCAATCTTTTGCCAAACAGTTCTCTTTCTTTTATGTATAGCTCCATCAATAAAAGCCAAAACAAAATCAAAAAAGAAAAACGCATATGTAGCTAATACTGTAATTATTGTTTTAAATTTAAAATTAAGATTTTTACGATCAATAAATAAAGAAATGGCAGCCACAAATACGAAGGAAAAATATAATAAAAATACATTAAATGCTAAATGATATGGGACCCACTCTAATGTCTCGATTCCTATTATGCCTTGAGAATATTCTACTATTGCCGCAATAAGTAAACCAAGCATAGCAAGAGTTGCTAGCATTTCTGAAATAACAAAAACAACAAATGGCCAAATAGAAACTGTATACTCAACAATTCCGCAAAATTTCCTAAATTTTTTGTCTTCATGATACATTTTCCCGCCCTTTTTTAGAGCTTTTTTGTTAGCAACATATCCATAGCACCGTCTTATATGTTGAGTATGTAAAACTTTTTTTGAGGTTGGCTGTTCATCATAATACATAGCTAAAGGATAATAATACATGTCAACATTATGAAAATAACAATAAGTAGTCAATTCTACATCCTCTGTCATACCGGTCCAAATCCAACCACCAGCATCCTCTATAACATCAAAATCAATATAATAGCCTGTACCTGTTAATGTTGCTTTCTTTAAAAATGTACTTCTTCCTTTTGAAGTAAATTGATTCATAAAACTAAATAAAGTAGCACTACATGCACTTACCCAGTTTTTTGTAGCATTAGTGAAATTTCTATATCCTACACATACTTGATAACCTTGATTTTTAGCATCATTAAGTAAACTGATATAATTTTTATCCATTATATTATCTGCATCAAAAATCATTACAGCGTCATAATGCATATTATTATCTTTTATATAATTAATTGCATCTTGCAAAGCAAATCCTTTAGTTCTTCTATTGACCAATTTTTTTCTAATGATAGGTGTATAGCCAAATTTTTTAGTTATGTTATATGTTGGGTCATCTTTACTTTCGATGATGACGAAAACATCAAATTTATCAGCTGGGTAATCTTGATTTTTAAGTGCCGTTAAAACATGGCGTATGACCTTATCTTCGTTTCTAGCAGGTACTAAAATTGCATATTTATAGAAAATTTCTCCTTTAGGTAAAACTTTTGGTTTCCTAAATGAATTGAAGAAAAATATAACATAATACAAGCTAAATATAGTAAAAAATAAAACTCCGAATGTAACTACAACATCAAAAATATTTACGATTGCTTCATAATCAGTAAGTATTGTCATAACTTAATATTATCATATTTAAAATTCATATAAAACAAGTAGTTAGAATAAATCTAAAAACTTTGGTTTTTAAATACTAGATGAATTGATAATTAAAAAAATAATTGAGTTTTAGGAGGTTTTTTAAAAAATTAAAGGTTTTTAAGCGATTTATAAAATGTATAAGCACATAAACTTTTAGCATCATTCAATTTATCATTGCGTATTAATTCTTCTAATTCATCAAAGCTGACTTCTTCTACTTCTAGGTACTCATTTTCATCAAAATTAGTATGTGTTTTAATTAAATCAGTGCATAAATATAAATAA
>JAXDXW010000021.1:0-9010 GCA_034087725.1 Candidatus Onthovivens sp.
CATCAATTTTATGTTCTTGAAATATTTTATCGTATATACTAGCATCTCTAATATCGCCAAGATAAAAATCAACATGTTTACCTGTGATTTTTTCTACTCTTCTAAGAGCTTCCTTACATGAATTACATAAGTTATCTAAAACAACGACTTTGTAATTCTTATTTAATAATTCAACTAATGTGTGACTACCAATAAATCCTGCTCCACCTGTAACTAAAATTGTCTTCATAAATTATCCTCCAAAAAATCCATAATTATTATGGATTAATATATTAAATTTTTCAATAATTCAAAACTATGTTTTTTTATATTTTTATCTAAAATAACAAAAACATAAAAAAAAGCTCTCAGTTTTCACCAAGAGTTTTTTAAATTGAAGTCTTAATTAGCAGTGTTCTGCAAAGTATTTGATTGTACGAACCATTTGTGAAGTATAGCTGTTTTCATTATCATACCATGAAACAACTTGAACTTCATATAAGCCATCAGCAATCTTTGTAACCATTGTTTGAGTTGCATCAAATAATGATCCATAAGTAATGCCAATGATATCACTAGAAACTAAAGGTTCTTCTGTGTAGCCAAATGAAGCGCTACTAGCAGCTTTCATAGCAGCATTAATGCCTTCAACTGTAATATCTTTACCTTCAACAACAGCAACTAAAATAGTTGTAGATCCGGTTGGGACTGGAACTCTTTGTGCACTTCCAATTAATTTGCCATTTAATGCAGGAATAACTAATCCGATAGCTTTTGCAGCACCAGTGGAGTTAGGAACAATATTAACAGCAGCAGCTCTAGCTCTTCTTAAATCACCTTTTCTGTGTGGTCCATCGAGAACCATTTGGTCACCAGTATAAGCGTGAACTGTTGTCATAATACCACTCTTAATTGGAGCATAATTGTTTAATGCATTAGCCATTGGAGCTAAGCAGTTTGTTGTACAACTTGCAGCACTAATAATTGTATCTTCTTTAGTTAATGTTTTTTCGTTAACACTGAAAACGATTGTTGGTAAATCTTTTCCAGCAGGTGCACTAATAACGACTTTCTTAGCACCAGCTTTGATGTGAGCACTTGCTTTTTCTTTTGATGTATAGAAGCCTGTACATTCAAGAACAACATCAACACCTAATTCACCCCAAGGTAAATTTGCTGCATCCTTTTCGCTATAAATTTTGATTTCTTCTCCATCAACAACGATTGAAGATTCTTTAGCTTCAACTTTGTCTGCCAATTCATATCTTCCTTGTGCTGAATCGTATTTTAATAAGTGAGCTAACATTTTTGGATCTGTTAAGTCATTGATTGCGACGATTTCATAGCCTTCTGCTCTGAACATTTGTCTGAAAGCTAAACGTCCAATTCTACCAAATCCATTAATTGCAACTTTAATTGCCATTTTATAATTCCTCCTTAAGAATTTTAACGCTATTATTATATACTGTTCGTACCACATTTTTAAAGTATTTAATAAATATTTATTAAATACCTTATTTTGGTAAATTTCCTTAAATCTTTAGTACATATTCATAAGAAAAAATACAAAAAATTTAGAAAAAACCTTGCAAAACTCAACTATTTTTTTAGATTTCGTTAGAATCTTAACAATTCTATATAAATTTATACAATTTTTAAAAAAAATATTGGGTTTCTGCAGGGTTTTAATTATTTTGCGCAATTTATTACTAATTCATTATTTTTATAGGACACAATATAATCGGTATTAACTTTAATAGTTTCATTAATAATCATTTTAGCTAATATTGTTTCGATATTGTGTTGAATAAATCTTCTTAATGGTCGAGCGCCAAATTCTTCATCATAAGCGCTGTCTAAAACATAATTAACAACGCTTTCATCAAAGACAACTTTATAATATTCTTCAGCAAGTCTAAGCGAAAAATCATTAAGCATTTTTTGACAAATTTGTTTTTGAACATCTTTATTTAAGAAATTGAAATAAACAATTTCATCGATACGATTTAAAAATTCTGGCTTGAAATATGAGTGTAGAATTTTATCAATGTCTTCAGATTTGCCATTTAATATTTCTTGACTGCCGATATTACTAGTCATTATGATAATCGTATTTTTGAAGTCGACAACTCTTCCTTGGGAGTCCGTAAGTCTTCCATCATCCATTATCTGTAATAATATATTGAAAATTTCAGGATTAGCCTTTTCTATTTCATCAAAAAGAATAATCGAATAAGGATTTCTTCTTACAGGTTCAGTAAGTTGTCCACCTTCTTCATAACCTACATATCCTGGAGGGGCTCCTAATAATCTTGAAACACTATATTTTTCCATATATTCGCTCATATCAAGTCTAATAATATGTGAGTCGCTATCAAATAATGCTTCTGCAAGCGCTTTAGCCACTTCAGTTTTACCAACACCTGTTGGACCTAAAAATAAGAAGCTCCCAATTGGTCTATTTTTATCTTTAATACCGGCTCTTTGTCTTAAAATTGCATCACTAACTAAAGAAATTGCTTTATCTTGTCCGATAACTCTCTTTTTAAGAGTTGATTCAAGATTTAGAACTTTTTCCTTATCTCCTTTTAATATTTTAGAAACTGGAATATTAGTCATTTTAGCAACTATACTTGCAATGTTATCCTCTGTAATTTCATCGCTTAAAATCTTTTTAGTCCTGTTGTTGCTATTCTCTATATCATCCAGCTTTTTTTTGATAGATGGAATTTCACGATATTGAATCTCAGACGCTCTTTTATAATCTCCATTATTAAAAGCTTGAGATAATTCGAAATTTAAAGAATCTAATTTATTCTTGTATTTTTTTGCGTCTTCAATCTCTACTTTTTCTCTTTTCCACTGCTCAGTTAACTGTGAACTCTCTGCATTTAAAGAGGTAAGCTCATCTTTTAATTTTTCTAATCTAAGTTTAGATTGTTCATCTTTTTCTTGCTCTAATGCTAGTTTTTCAATTTCCAGTTGTCTAATTTTACGATTAATATCGTCTAATTCACTTGGCATTGACTCGATTTCAACTCTGGTTTCAGCACAAGCTTCATCAACTAAATCAATTGCTTTATCAGGCAAAAATCTATTAGTAATATACCTAACACTGTAATTAACAGCAGCTACTAAAGCGTTATCTGTAATTTTGACACCATGATGTGACTCAAAACGGTCCTTTAAGCCTCTTAAAATTGATAATGTATCCTCTTTTGTTGGCTCACCAATCATCACAGGTTGAAAACGTCTTTCCAAAGCTCTATCTTTTTCGATATATTGTCGATATTCGTTTAAAGTAGTTGCACCGATACAGTCAATTTCTCCTCTAGCTAACATTGGCTTAAGCATATTTGAGGCATCCATTGCGCCTTGACTTCTACCGGCTCCAACAATAAGATGAATTTCATCAATAAACATAATAATCTTATGATTACTATTTTTAACTTTATTTAAAACGGCTTTAAGTCTTTCTTCAAATTCACCTTGATACTTAGCACCAGCGATAAGCGCACCCATATCTAATTCAAAAATCTCTTTATCCTTTAATGTTGCAGGCACATCGTTTTTAACAATTCTTTGTGCAAGTCCTTCAATTATTGCAGTCTTACCAACACCTGGTTCGCCAAGGAGAATAACATTATTTTTAGTTTTTCTAGCTAATACAGTAATGATTTTTCTTATTTCTTCATCGCGTCCAATAACAGGATCAACTTTATTGTTTTTAACTTGCTCATTAATGTTTCTGCCAAACTTTTCTAGGATATTTTCATCATTTTCGTAGTCGTTCATTTGATTCATTTGCATATTTATCATTCCTCCTTTACAACGTATATTATAGTTTTGTTTTAGCACTTGTCAAGTAAGAGTGCTAAAAAAATTTTCGTTATTCTCTTGTTTATTTAAACTTTAATTCTAAAAAACTGCGATTATAATATGAGTAAAGGAGGACAAATTTATGAAAAAACAAAAAGTATATGAAATTATCCAATCAGTAGTTATCCTTGTTATTGGTATTTTAATGAGTTTATCAATTTTAGATTCGACCTTCATCGATATCCTAATCGGTATTGCATGTTTATTATTAGGTGTTTATTTAATTGTGAAAAGCTTATTTTTATCAAATGACAAAAGTATCTTATTACCAAGTGGAATTGGAGGCGGAGTATTAATTGCCTATGGTATTGCAGTTTTTGCAAAATATTCTCAACCAATTAATTTTTTAAGCCAAATTCTTATTGTAGCTATAATTGCAGTTGGCGCATTACTTATCGTTCAATCAATTTTAACTTTGATTAAGAGTAGATCTAAATCATCGATTACTATAGCAATACTTTTCTTAATTTTTGGTGTTGCTTTATTATCGTTTGGAATTTGCTTCATTTGCGTAAATTCATTCGGAAGCTACGTTTGGATGGCATGTGGAATTCTACTTGCAGTTTATGGTCTTTACTTATTTATACGAGCTTTAGTAACGCTTAAAAAATAAGTTATTTTAAATTAAAAAGTCTCATTATTGAGACTTTTTTATTTTGCAAATTTTAAAAAATAGTGGACTTTTACAGGCTTTTTATTCAAAATAGTTGATTAATCTAATTCGAAAGCACCTGTATATAATTGATAATAAGTACCTTTTTCGTTAATTAATTCATCATGTGAACCACGCTCGATAATATGTCCATGGTCTAATACCATAATCACATCACTATTTTGAATTGTTGAAAGTCTATGTGCAATTACAAAGACTGTCCTGCCCTTCATCAAATTGTCCATGCCTTTAGTAATTAATGATTCTGTTCTAGTATCAATATTTGATGTTGCTTCATCAAGAATCATAACAGGAGCACCATGAACAGCAGCTCTTGCAATTGAAAGTAATTGTCTTTGACCTTGAGATAAATTAGTTCCGTCATTAGTTAACATTGTGTTATACCCTTGAGGTAATCTAGAAATAAAGCTATCTGCTTTTGCTAATTTTGCAGCTGCAATGCACTCTTCATCTGTAGCGTTTAATCTTCCATAACGTATGTTTTCCATTATGGTACCAGTAAATAAATTCGTATCTTGTAAAACCATACCTAATGACATTCTTAATGATTTTTTACTTATTTTATTAATATTGATTCCATCGTATCTAATTTTTCCATCAGCTATATCATAAAATCTATTTAATAAGTTAGTAATGGTAGTTTTTCCAGCTCCAGTTGCACCTACAAAAGCTATTTTTTGACCAGGTTCAGCATATAAATTAACATTGTGTAAGACAATATTTTCTCCGTCATAGCTGAAATCAACATCATACATGCGAATATCGCCTTTTAAAATTGTATATGTAATGTCCCCTCCTTCTTTATGAGGATTTTTCCAAGCCCATACATTACATTCTTTTTCGCTTGATTCAACAAAAGCACCTTCACTATTTAAATATCCTTTTACTAAGGTTACGTATCCATCATCTACTTCTTGTATTTCATCTAAAATATCACAAATTCGTTTGCTTCCGCCATACGCCATAGAAATACTATTGATTTGCTGAGCAATATTATTAAAGTTAACCGTTATTTGCCTGACCATTGGCATAAAAGCAACAATTACTCCAATATTTAAAGCACTTACACCTACTATTGATACATTTTGAACATTGTAAATTGCTAGTAAAGTTCCAACTAAAGCAACAGTTACATAAATAAAATTACCAATATTTCCATTTACAGGACCCATAATGTTTGCATAAGCGTTTGCGTTGGTTTGGACATGTCTTAAATTCTTATTAATTTTATCAAAACTTAATTTGCTCTCTTCCTCATGGCAGAAACTTTTAACTACTTTCAAGCCGTTCATCATTTCTTCTATATACCCTTCTTGAACGCCTATTGCTTTTTGACCTTCTACAAAGTATTTTGCTGAATTCTTTCCTATATGTTTAAATGCAAAGAGCATTGCAGAAAGTCCGGCTATAACTATGAGCGCTAAATATATAGAAAAAGTCAGCATCATAACAAAAACTGTAATAAATATTATCGAACACATAACAATTGTAGGGACAGAATCAATAAGTAGTTGTCTAACAGTTTCTACATCGTTAATGTAAATACTCATGATATCACCCTTGTCATGTGTATCAAAATATTTAATCGGCAAATCTTCCATGTGCTCGAAAATTCTTTTTCTTAATTTATTCATATATTTTTGGCCAATTACAGCCAAAATTTGTGTATAGCCAACTACGCCACTTATACTAATTATATAAGCTACAGCAAGTATTAAAACTCTAGTTATGATTTGATTAGCTATATTATCGGCTGCTGATTGTCTTAAAATTGCATCATCTAAAATAGTTGTTATTTCTCTCAATGTCATAGGAGCCATTGTATTCCCTATTACAGTTAAACAAATACAAAAGAGAGCACATATAAAGGCTATTTTATATGTAGAGGCAAAATCTAAAACTAGCCTTACAAGTGGGTTTCTTGCTTTATTTTGTTTTTTCATTGCCATCTCCTCCTAATCTATTTTGAATATTATAAATTTCTCTATAAGTTTCATTATGTTGCATTAATTCATCATGGCTACCAACGCCAATTATCTTTCCATCATCTAAAACAACAATAAAGTCGCTATCTTGGACGCTGCTTAGTCTTTGAGCGATAATAATTTTTGTAGAATTAGGTAAAGATTTTTTTAATCCTTTTCGAATTAAAGCATCTGTTTTAGTATCAACTGCACTTGTTGAGTCATCTAATATTAAAATTCTTGGTTTTTTAATTATCGCTCTTGCAATACAAAGTCTTTGCTTTTGACCACCTGAAACATTACTTCCGCCTTGTTCAATATGAGTATCATATTTATCAGGGAAGCTTTGAATGAATGAGTCAGCTTGCGCTATTTTGCAAGCTTCAATAATTTCCTCATCGGTTGCGTTTTTATCTCCCCATTTTAGATTTTCTTTTATAGTGCCTGAGAACAAAACGTTTTTTTGCAAGACCATGCCAATGTTGTTTCGCAAAAATTCAATGTCATAATTTTTAATATTTTCACCACCAATTAACAATTCGCCTTCGCTTACATCATAAAATCTAGAAATTAGATTAACTAGTGTTGACTTAGAAGATCCTGTACCGCCAATAATTCCGACAGTCTGACCTTCTTTAATAGTTAAATTTATATTACTTAGTGCAGCTTTTTCTGCTTTCTCAGAATACTTAAAACTAACATTTTTAAATAAAATGTCTGCAGAACTCAACTCTTTTTTTGGATTTTCAATATTTTTTATAGTTGGCTCTTCTGTTAGTACTTCGTAAATCCTTCGCATACTTGCAAGTGACATTGTAAACATTACAAGTACCATAGAAAACATCATTAAGCTGGATAACATTTGTGCACCATATGTTATAAGCGAAGACAAATGGCCTGGCTTTAAATCTGTATAAACAACAATCCCGTTTTCAACAAAAGATGTATTTAGAATCATCATAGAGCCGAAAAATACAATCAATGCAAACGAAAGACTCATAGTTGCATTCATCGCTGGATTATTAATAGCGACTATTCTTTCAGCTTTAATAAATCCTTTTTCAAGATCATCACTAACTCTATCAAATTTAGCTTTTTCATACTCTTCTCGAACATAAGTTTTAACTACGCGAATACCTCTAACATTTTCTTCGATTGACTCGTTCAAGCTATCATACCTTTTAAATAATTTATTAAATAAAGGGATAGCAAAATACATAACTAGAATGATAACACATAATAAAATTGGAATAGTTATTGCAAAAATCCAGCTCATTTGAGGAGATTGAATTAATGTCATAATAATTGAAAATATAAACATAAGAGGTGCTCTTAAAGCAATTCTTATAGACATCATATAGCAATTTTGAATATAACTAATATCCAAAGTTTGTCTAGTAACTAAACTAGAAACACTGAACTTATCAATATTTGTGAATGAAAAAGTAGTTATTTTATCATATATATCTTTTCTAAGGTTAGTGGCAAAGCCTATAGCAGCTTTTGCGCTAATTCTCCCCGCAAAAACACCACTTAATAATGAGCAAATTGCTAAAACAACCAAAATAGATGCATAAATGAAAACATTACTCAAAATCTCATTTGCAGGTTTGCCTTCTGCTAGAAGGTTAACTAACATCGACATGACAAAAGGAATAAAACATTCAAATAAAGCTTCAAGGGAGATTAAAACAATAGCAATTATACTTGGTTTTTTGAATTCACGTACACTTTTCAGCAATTCTTTAAAAATCGACATATAAGATACTTTTTCTTCACTCTTCTTCATAATTACCTCCTAAATTATTTGACATTTTATTAATGATCTTTTTAAAAAGCGTTAATTCTTCATTAGAAATGCCTTGAATTATTTTCTTTTCAACCTCGTCTTTATTTGCTTCAGCAAGTGAAATAATTTCTCTTCCTTTATCTGTGATTTCTAATATTTTGTAACGACTATCACCTTTTTTAACTTTTCTAATCAAACAGCCACTACTTTCAAGAGCATTTAACAAATCAGAGAGGCTTGATTTAGAATAATGCAAATTAGCTTCTAAATCTTTCTGGCACATCTCTTTTTCTTGCTTGCACAAATTTTGAATTAAAATTAAACATTTGATTTGTCCACTGGTTAACCCAATTGGTCGAGCTAATTCAGAGAGATTTTTTTTAGTTAAATTCTCAATAATTAAGAAATCATTTAAAATACTTGTTTTCATAAAAATATAAATAGTTCGATTCCGAACAATTAAGAATTATAATTAAGAAAATACGTAAAGTAAAGAAATAATTTTTACAATTATTAGTTTATACTTTTGCAATTAATTTTACATTTTGCCATGTATACAAAATTCAAAGAAACTATAAAATAATTGAAAATAAATTTAATCTTTGCTATGATTTTATACACGTGGAGTAATACCCAAGTTGGTGAAGGGGCTTCCCTGCTAAGGAAGTAGACGTCGCAAGGCGTGCGAGAGTTCGAGTCTCTCTTACTCCGCCAGTAAAAAAATAA
>JAXDXW010000022.1:0-2841 GCA_034087725.1 Candidatus Onthovivens sp.
CATAAACCTACTCCTTTACAATTAATTTATTACCTTCTATAGCGACAATTTCAACAATTGCTCCGCTTTTGATTGTTGCTGATTCATCTTGACATATAGCCGTCCGACTTACTCCGTTAAGTGAGACTTTTCCGTGTTCTAGTGGTGTAATATCTTGAATAACAGAACATTTAACACCAATCATTGAATCAGCATTTGTACGCCTATCTATCTTTTTCAAACGCTTCATAAGTAAAGGTCTAAAAATAATAAGTAGTAAAACTGAAGAAACTATACATACAATTATTTCTACCCAATATGGAATTCCATCAATTAAACTTAATATCATCGATATCAAAGCTCCACCCGATATCCATATTGACACTAATTCAACAGTAAAAGCCTCAATTACGATAGTTATTACTAAGACGGCAAGCCATATATAAACCATATATTGTTCCATAACTACATCCCCCTTCCTAACTCAATAATAATTGTATTATTATTTTTATCGAATTTAGTAACAAATTTTCTTTGAGTTACACTTTCTAAATCAATTAAGCCAGATTCAATAAGGCTCTCGATAAAAGACTTATTTGTGATTCTAGCATAACTTTTTCCAACGCTTACATGATTCTGAAAATCTATCGGTATGTCACCACGATTTGCTAAATCAGCATTTAATATTCTTACATGAATCTCTTTCTTCTCTAGATCAACACCTAGCATAACTGAATATGCACTATCTAGAACTTCCTTATTGCCAACACTAAAGGTAATAGCTTTCTTATCGATAGTTGCGTAATTTTCTTTATTTTTCAATGAAAACCATTCGATCATAAACTGCCTCCTTTGAATATATAATAGGATAAATTATAGAAAATTACAATATATTATTTTAAATTATTTTATTTTTTTAATTGAATTCTTTAGAATTATTTTTAATTATTATTTTTATATTCAAAAGAAAATAGATATCACTAGCTAGGAAATACTAACATAAAAATAGAAAAAATAGTGAACTTTTACAGGGTTTTTATAAATTATGAATGTTTTTTTACTAACTTATTATAAAATTCTGTTACATAATGAAAGTTATTTAAGATAAACAAATCTACATATTTAATTGATAAGTAAAGAGGGTAAGAGCATAAAGCAAAAATTGCAAGTTCCAACCATTCACCAATACTGAATTTTGTATAAATACTCATATTAAAAAAATCACTAATCAATTTGCTTATTTGATTACCAGATGAGTTCTTTAAAAACATTGGATCTAAATAAATATCCGGTAACATTAAGAACATAAATATTGTTAGAGTAATGCCAATTGCTAAAACTGAAGAGGTATATTTATTTAATGGTTTACATGTTTCAAATAAAATTAATAGACCACTCAAAGAAATATTTAAAGTGATAATAGCCGTTAAATTATCGAAAGTATACATGGTATTTATAATTAATGGTATGCACGCAGCTAAAGTCATAAAAGTGCCATAAATAATTCCTTTTGATAAAACATTTTTAACAAATGACCCTTTAATTGGCTGAACTTTATTATTTTGAATAGATAATAAGAAGCCACATAAAGCTACTGATACCATCTCATAAACATATATAGATTCAATTTCAATCGGCATTCCTTTCTCTAAGAAAACAGAAAGGAAAGAGAAAAATCCAATAAAAAATGATTTAGTTAAAAATAATGTTAAAGAACGTTGAATATTTGATACAACTCTTCTGCCTTCATTTAAAACAGATGGTAAATGAGAAAAATCATCATCTAATAAAACTACATCTCTAACGGCTTTTTTTGAGTCTGCTCCACTTTTATAAGCTACTGAACAATCAGATTGTCTTAAAGATTGTGTATCATTAACACCATCACCAACATACCCTACAATACGGCCTTTTGCCTGTAAACATTTAATTATTTCTTGCTTTTGATCAGGTGTTGTTCTCCCAAAAATCGTGTATTTATCGCAAATATCAGCAATTTCTTCGAGTTTAATTCCTTCCATGGAGATGTATTTATCGCTATTTTCAACACCCGCTTGTGCTGATATCTCTTTAACTGTGAGAGGATTATCACCACTAATAATTTTTATGTCTACACCTAATTCCTTAAAATATCTTAATGTATCTTGAATTCCTTTTCTTAATTTATCTGCGAGAATAATTAGACCTAAATCTTCTTTATTTGAAGCAACAGCTAAAACTCTAAATCCTTTAGAAGAATATTCGTTTGCTTTCTTTTTCATTTCTTCGCTATTTAATACAAATTCAGGAGCACCTAAAGAACAAACCACATTATTAGCTAAAGTAATTGAGGACTTCTTCGTAGCACTAGAGAAATTTTCAAATGAAACTATATCAAATGTTTTTTTCGTCCCAAAATATTCTTT
Organism: Candidatus Onthovivens sp.; assembly: GCA_034087725.1. GTDB lineage: Bacteria > Bacillota_I > Bacilli_A > RFN20 > CAG-826 > Onthovivens. The sequence continues at coordinate 2,385 of JAXDXW010000022.1, forward strand.
TAAAATTATCGAAGTTGCATTGTTATCATTAGTATAAGATATAATATTTTGAACTATTTCTTTAATGTCTTTTCCAGTAAAATTAATTACATCTTTAATATAAAATTCTTGAGTTGTAAGGGTACCCGTCTTGTCCAAGCACAAAGTGTTAACACGACTTAAATTCTCTACGGCGTACAACTCTTGAACCATTGTTTTTTGTTTATAAAGTTTGACTATAGATTCAGCCAAAGTAATAGTTGAAAGTAAAATCATTCCAATTGGAATCATTCCAACAATTACTGTTGCACACTTATTTATGATATCTAATGTAAAAACCCGGTGTTGAGGAATAGAACTATCATTGTATCTATAAGTTCCAACATAAAACTCTTTTACAAAGGTTAGAATCAATAGAGGAACAATAACGCATAATAAAACTTTAATAATCTTATTTATATTTATTGTTAGTTCAGAC
>JAXDXW010000023.1:0-9927 GCA_034087725.1 Candidatus Onthovivens sp.
AGCTATTTCTCCGTTTCCTTTATAAATTCCTGAATATTCGCCATCAGCATCACCTTTTGTACCTGTTGCGATATTACATCTAGTAATAATTTTATATTTATGAGATTTAATTACCTTTCCTAAATAATCTAGAGCATCTAATACATGCTTAAATGCGTCTTCTTTTTTAAATTGAGTTTTAGTTGATGGATCAACGACTTCTTTACCAGAAGAAAAAATTCTCCATCGAGCAAAAATATCAGCTTCATTATGAACTTGAATGCCAACTAAACTTTTTTTGCCTCCATGAGTTGAATCATATTCATAAATAAAATCTAAAATTTTAGTTAAAGCGTTGCCTTCTCTTTCAAGTAAAACAGAATTAGAAAAATCTAAATACCACATTAATCCATAATATGACCAGAATTCACCAGTACGAGGTGCGTCATATTTAGGATAAGTTTTCCCATCTTTTAATATGTAATCTGGCACAGTGTATGAGTGAGTATCCCCACACATATTTGTACCAAACCATAAAAATTCTACTTTTAAATCATATTTATTAGCGTATTCTAAAACTTTGAATACGTAATAATAATCAAAAACATCTTTTGCAATTTCAACATCAGCCCATTCTAAAGGTACTTCAACTAAATCAAAACCAGCATCTTTAGAAGTTTTAAATAAAATTTCGATATCATCTTCGCTCCGCTTATCGGTATTCATAAAAGCGTCTGTTCTAAGTTGAACACCACGATAATTAAGTGGGCTGCCATTATAATCAATATAAGTTGAACCATATTGATTTGTTTTTATAGATGATACATAAACATCTCCCCCGTTGTATAAAGGATCTTGCTTATTGCTATCTTCATACTCCCTAGGAGTGACGACGACAACGTCGTCATCACTAGGGCAAACTTCTTCTACGCAATTATTATTGCAGCTTGAAAGAGACATAAGAGTACAAAATAATGTTAAAATTAATCCTTTTTTACTTTTCATTTTTATTTTTCCTAGATTTTGCACTATAAGCTATACCGAGTGTGCCAATACCTAAGGCTAAAGTTGAGATGAAAATTGATGTTGCAACAATACTTCCTCCGCATCCAGATGAAACAGGTGCATTAACTCTTGTAGTTAATGATAATGTTGAATAATTATCATATAAGTCAGTGACTTTTACATCAAATTTATACTCTCCTGCAGTTTCAAATGTAAATTCAAATGTTGCTTTTGAGAATTTAGATGTAGTTCCATCTGGCTTTGTTACGATTATTGAATATGTTAAATCAGAATCATCAGTTGCTTTAACAGTAAATGTAACTGTTTCTCCTAAGGTATAAGTCTCATTAATCGTGAAGTCAATTACAGGTTTTTTATCATCAATAACATTAATTTTTACATCTAAAGTTGTTTCATTATTAACTGGTAAAGCATCATCTGCTGCATAATATCTAATTGTATATAATCCAGGTTTCTTAAATGTTAACTTACTTCCTTCACTTGTGTTAAGGATTGCTTTTCCATTCATATCTATAACAGTGATAGTGCATTTTTCTGGATTTACATTGCTAGAATATGTAGCACCAATTACGACAACTTCTTCACCAACTTTAACTGTTTCTGGGTATTCACCTTTTAAAGTAATTGTTGTAGGTATTTTTTCTTGAGTTGCATTAATTTCTAATTGTTTTGTTACAGTTCTTTCATTTTTACCAGTAACTTCAGCTTTGATTGTGTATTTGCCAATTTCTTTAAATGTATATTTGAAATCACCAAATTCATCAACATTGATAGTTTCATTTCCGCTTGGAGTAATCATTGTGAATTTTGTTGATAAATTTTCATCTTTAACAAACATATCATGAGCGTAAATGTTATATGTTTTTTCTTTATTAACTTCAACTTCTTCTGGTCCAGAAATTTCTACTAATGCATCATTTACTGTATTGAATACGCCAGAGTTATTAGCTAAGCTTGTTCCATTAAAATCAGTAACAGTAAATTCATATAATTCATTAATTTCTTGCCCGGCTCCATATGCCCAGCTTCCACAACCAAATGTTATATAATAATTTGATTCAGGTGCTTTTTGGAAGAAAGTGGTGACATCATTACTAATGCCAACTGCTGGAGTTTTTGCTCCTGCATTATTATAAGATGAGAAATATGTATCCATATCAAAGAAGAATGTTGTTTCAATATATTCAGTGTTGTCACCAATTCCCATCCAACCACATTCTGTAATGTCTTTAATTCCATCCGGAGTATAAATATACGTGTTAGTAGGTTGATCTTTTCCACCTTTTCCAGAATCTAACCAAATTCTATAAGCAATCTTATATTCTGGATTTCTCTGATTTACGAGCATTAATTCAAAATATTTAGGTGTTAAGACACCATTTTCATAATCTGAATAAGGTATTCTAAATTTAATAGAAACTCCTTTACTTAAATCGTAAGCGCCAAATGTAGTAAATTTAGCATTTTGTTTTGCTCGATATCTTAAACCTTCAGGCACATATTCAACTACTGTTTTAGCTCCTCTTAAATCAATAAAATCAGCAATATTATCTTTTTTAAGAGAAATTGTTGCGTTTTGATGACTACTATCGGTTGTTCCTTCGCTATTAGTTGAAGAGAAATAGTATTCATATTCGCCTTCGACAAAGTCATAGCCTAAAGAGATAACATATTTATTATCACTATTCAATGAAACTTGAGTATATTCTTCAGCGCCTACATGTTTAATAAATAATGTAGTAACTGCCTTACCAGTTGCATCGTTTATTGTTGGTGCATTAATAGTTAAATCTGTAAAATATTCATATGTTCCACTATTAATTGTTGGTAAATCTCCGACAAATTCAGGTGCACTAATATTACTAACGCCTTCAAAATTATAAGTTTTGGATGTTGTATTTCCACTAGCATCAGTAGCATATAAAGTTACTGAGTCAGCACCTACTTTTGTAGGAGTAAATGTTTTGCCTTCCGTTTTTGTTCCATTGTATTCAACTTCATAGGAGATTGATGAAGATAGAACATCATGAGAATTGGCTTCTATTTCGACAGGTGTATTAATGGTAACACTTGCTGGGAAAGTAAAAGGTTCAATTGTTGGTCCAACATTATCATCAATATTTCCTTCACTTGACGCTAAAGATTGACCATTTACGTTTCTTAATAAAGAAGTAATATCTTTTGTCCAGCCATTATCACCTCTTAATTCGAATTTTACGACAGTTGTCTCTTTTGTTAATTCTTTAACTTTTGCAATATAATCAGCGTTTGTAACAACTGAATTTTGTTCTTGACCAGCAAATTTAGGACTAAAACCTAATTCTTTAGAAAACTCAATATGGAAATAACTATCTAAAGAAGCGTCTCCTTCAATCCAATATCCAACATTATAAGATTCTCCCCATCCAGAACCATAATAAGCAACTGAGTGAGATCCATTTTTACCGCCAGCAGAACCTGTCCAAATTCTAATCATTGATATTTGGCTATTAGTTTTAGCATCTAAAGCAAATAAGTCCAAGGCATCAGTGTTTTGACTGGATAAAATAGAATTTCCATCAGCATCAAAATAATTTACAGAAAAATCAAAGGTAATTGTATCGTTCTTACTTAAATCGAAGCTATGATAAATATTTTCTACATTTTCAGAATTGTAATCTACTCCAGGATAAGAAATTCGTCTTTCCCAGGCACTAGCTGTACCGACAGTTTCAGCACCTTTCGCTATTGTTTTTACGCCTTCTTCGACAAAAGAACTGTCCGTGTCCCATCCACCACTAAAAGACCGTGGATTATAATCTGAGGTTAAAACATTAGCTCTTTTAATGCCGAGTCCATTATTATACGTGACTACTGAGCCAATAAGTGCGGGTATTAATAAAACTTTTAACATAAATCCTCCTTTATGTAACCGCTTACATTTACTTATATTATAAAAAAATTGCTTTGTTACAAGAACATTCATGAAAATATTTAGCCATTTTCTATAATTGTTTTTTTATAATTTCAAAAAGGACATAAAAGACGCTTGATACCACAAAAAAATTGAATTTAACGATTAGCAAAATATTAAATATCAAGAAATTTAAAAAAATTGAAATATATCGTGTTTTTAACACGAATAAAGCTAATTATAATGGTAAAAAAGAATCGACTTTGAATAAATATTTTAGTATTTCAGCAAATCTTTGTTGTAATAGATAATTCAAAAATAAATTAAATTGTTTTAAATGACCAAAAAATATAATAGTGAAATTATTTACCCTGAATATAATGACGTGCGTCTTTAAAATCTAAAGAAAGTATTGAATCATTCAATGTTCTTAAAGATTTTCTAAATATAAAGCTATATGAAATTATAAATAAAATTAAGCTGATTATTGAAAACAACGAATTATTTATTTGAAGTGAACCGGCAATAAATAAAGGGGCATTCAACATATTTAATCCAAAAAATAAACCAAAAGAGATAAACACTGAAAAATATGATTGGAGGTAGTACAGCATAGCATTTAAAACAATTTTTGCTTTAGAAATTTCCTTTTCTCCATCCACTATTACAATTTTTAAAATTCGACGTCCAATAGTTGATCCATAGCCAAAGGCAAATAATGGAATAATTAAATAAACAATTAAATAAGACACTGTATGTGATAGCAAAATACCACCAGCAATATATGAGATACTTGAAAAATAGGCATCTTCATATATTTTGTAATGTTCTTTATATTCAGGCTGATCCATAACCAAAATTGAAGCTTTTTTAAAAACTCCAACATAGTATTCATATAGGTCGTTTAATTCATTAATTTTATTATCTTTTAATTCCTTGTAATAAGTTATTGCTACCGAAGTTTTAAGAACAGGTATATCTTGATAAGTTTCATCAATTATGAAGAATTTGTCTAGATTAAAAGAGGACCCTATTTTAGTAACAAAATACTCAAGAGGTTCCAATCCTTCGTAGTCAAGTAAATTTCGTTCATATGCATATTGTGTAAAAAAATAAATCAATTCATTTTCATCCTTACTTGAAGGAGAAACTCCATAAGGATTATCTATTTCATTTATGCCATCATTTATAAAATCAAGACGATTTTCATTGTAAGATAAAAGAATTTCTTTATAAACATATCGATAAAACATTTCATTTTCTTTGCATATTGTCCCGTCATCTTTCTTAACAATTAATTTAGCCTCGGCACTCATATCATAAAGAATATTCATTTCATACTCTCTTTTAGCATCAGCTGTTGTATATGCTGGTATAATTTTAATAATTTGAAATATGACACCCAAAAAGATAGCAAATTCTAAAATACACATAATTGCGAAATCAATTAGGCCAGAAAATAATCTTCTTTCGGTACGAGCATTGTCAAGTAAAGGTATTGAATTTTCTTGTAATTTCATGTCTAAATTATCTAATATTGGATTATATTTTAAAAGTTAAAAGTCGATAAAATAACGGCTATAAATTTACAAATATAGATAAAAAATTGAAAATATATTAATTTATATGTTATAAAAAACCGCTTAATTTCATAAAAAAGCCTGCAAAAGTCCACTATTTTTTTATTTTTGCAAAAAAATAAGTTTATTTTATGCGCATAAAAATTAGCCTTGAAGTATAAGAGAGTAAGTAATTATTTGCGCTAAATTTCAATATTAAATTTTTTGATTTACTTAATTATTGTACCTTCTCTTGTCTATATAAATATTAAGTATTTTATTTATAATACTCAGAATTTATTGAGAATATATTTATCAACCAAATCAAGTAAAGATATTTTTAATTATCCCAGTTTTATAAAAATATTATTTTCTAATTTTATAAGTCAAAAAATTAGAATGTATTTATATTCTGCTTTTTATAAGGCAACTTAACAATTTTATCTTCATAATAAATTTAGAAAAAAATAAAAAGCAATAAACAAACCAAGATATGTCTATTGCTCTAAATTAATTTTATTTAATTTATTTTACTTATTGTTAACTTCAAGAATTTCGATTTCGTATGGTGTAACAGCTTTAACTGTAATTTTGTCACCTGCTTTTTTACCAATTAAAGCCTTTCCTAAAGCACATTCATTAGAAACTTTTAAATTTAATGGATCACTAATAGGATCAGATTCAACAGATGAAACAATTTTGACTTTTGAGATTTCACCACTAGCAACTTCTTTAAATGTAACAATGCTAGAAATATTGATTGTTTTACCTTTACCTTCACTTTCAATAATTTTGGCATTATCGAGTAAGAATTCAAGTTCAGTAATTCTAGCTTCAATTTCAGCTTGTTTGTTTCTAGCCGCGTCATAATCAGCATTTTCGCTTAAGTCACCCATTGCACGAGCAGCATTTAAATCATCTAAAACTTTTGGTCTTTCAACATCCAATAATCTTCTATATTCTTTTTGTCTCTCTTCGTAATACTCTTTACTGACAATAATTTCTTTTTTTTCGTTCATTGTTATTCACTCCTTAGTCTTTAGCATTATACCACAATTATTTAATTAATTAATAAATTAATTATTACTTAATCTCATTTATTTTAGGATCTTCATTATAAGCTTCCAAAACTTCTTCTGCTTCATTTAATTCATCTTCATCCGTTACTTCTTCGATATTACCATCTTCTTGATATTTCATAACGATTATGTCTTCAGGTGAATCTGGGTCATAAATAAAAGCATATTTAGCTCCTCTTTCCTCATTTTCATATGTAAAGAGGATTTCCATTAAATATTTGTTACCTTCCTGATCATAAATAATTATTTGATTGTCATTTAATTCCATATTTTTCTCCTAAAAAATGCTCCAAAATAACGACAGCACTAACCATATCGATCATTTTTTTCTCTTTACTCACTTTAAGATTAAACGAATCAAGTCTGGATTTTGCTTCAATGGTAGAAAATCTTTCATCGTGAAAATAAAATACTAGATTTTCATTTTCTTTCTTTAAATCATCAACGAATCGCCTAACAGAATAAGCTCTCTCACCTTCTTGACCATCAATTTGTAAAGGTAAACCTATGACAATATTATTTATTTTTTCTCTAGAAGCAAATTCAAGTACGTGATTTCGTGCTTTTTTATAATTTCCTCTTTCGAATTTAAAATTTTCTCTTCCGTGAACGATACCTAAAACGTCGCTTGTTGCAATACCAATTGTTGTTGTTCCTAAATCTAAGCCTATAAATTTTTCCATTACTTAATTCTTTCAAAAGTTATTTCACTAAACTTTTCAATACTCAATATAGCGCCTTGAGCAAGTTCTTCTCTTCCTCCGCCACTACCGCCGACTAAAGAAGTAATTTTTTTGACAATCAAGCCTGCTTTAAATTCATTTGTTAAATCTTTGCTTACACCAACAATTAATGGGTATTTTTCACCATCCTTGCCTACTAAAACAAAGACATAAGAAGAATTATTCACTTTCAATTCGTCAAATACATTCATTAATAAAGGCTTATTAAAAGAAGGCAAATATTTAATTAAAACTTTAATATTACCATGCATTTCATAATCCGATTTTAACAAATTAGCTTGAGTTCTGCAGGCTTTTTTATTAAAATCATCGATTTTTTTGTTCAAAGAAGAATTTAATTCTAGCAATTCATTGACTTTTGTTTCGGTGTCATTAATTGTTGGAATATTTAAAATTTTCTTTGTGGATGTAAGAATTAAATCTCTTGTTTTTAAATACTCATAAGCTTTGTAGGAAGTGAGTGCTTCAATACGTCTAACGCCACTTGAAATTGACTCCTCACTTTTTATAACAAATAAGCCAATTTCAGAAGTATTGTGAACGTGACAACCCCCACAAAATTCAATACTTTCATTTCCAAAACTTACAACTCTAACTGTAGATCCATATTTTTCACCAAATTCAGAAATAGCTCCTTTCTTTTGAGCTTGCTCAATAGGTAAAACTTCAGTTATTCTATCAATCGATCTTTCGATTAAAGAATTGACAATTTTTTCCACTTTTAAAAGATCATTTTCGCTAACTTTAGTATGATAAGAAAAGTCAAATCTTAAATAATCTTCACAACAATAACTACCCTTTTGGTGAATCGAATCACCTAAAACTTGAATTAAAGCTGCTTGCAATAAATGAGTTGCAGAGTGATTTTTCATAATATTGTGATGTTTTAAGTTATCTAAAGTAGCTGTAATTTCATCACCCACTTTTAAAGAACCATATCTCATTTCTATATGATGTAAATGTTGTTTGTTAGGTGCTTTGCCAACATTTTTTACTAAAGCAAGAGTATCTGAATTTTCTATTATACCGGTATCACTTACTTCTCCACCCATTTCAGCATAGAAACATGTTTTTTCAAGAATGATGTCTCCTTCATCTTCGATGCTTTCGACTTTTACTCCATCTTTAAAGCATGCAATAACTTTTGTTTTTAATGTTGTTTGTTCATACAAATATTCACTATTTTCAACAAAATCTAACAAATCTTTAGATTGTTTTGCGAACGATTCTTGAATTTTTCTAGATGAACGCGCTAATTCCTTTTGTCTTTCTAGACACTTATTAAATGTATCTAAATCAATACTTACACCTTTGTCAGAACAAATTTCTTCAGTTAATTCAATTGGAAAGCCAAAAGTATCGTATAGTTTAAAAGCGTCTTCGCCAGACAAACTAGTTTTATTTTTTAACATATCATTTAATTTGTTTTCGCCGCTAGTTAAAGTCTTTAAGAATTTTTCTTCTTCAATCTTAATAATTTTACTTACATATTCTTGTTTTTCTTCTAAATAAGGGTAAAAATCTCTCATTATTTCGACGACTGTTGAGACTAATTTATAAAGGAATGGCTCATTAAATCCTAATTTTTGACCATATCTCATTGCTCTACGAAGTAGTCTTCTTAAAACATAGCCTCTACCTTCATTAGAAAATACTGCCCCGTCGCTCAAAGCAAAAGTACATGCTCTAATATGATCAGCAATAACTCTAAAGCTCATCAAATTTGGGTTCTGATACTTAACACCAGACATTTCCTCTACTTTTTTTATTATTGGCATGAATAAATCTGTTTCAAAATTTGTTTCAGTTTCTTGCAAAACACAGCAAATTCTTTCTAATCCAGCTCCAGTGTCAATATTTTTATGAGGCAATTCTTTATAATTTTCTCTTTTTACGCCGTTTTGAGCATTATATTGAGAAAAGACAATGCCCCAAATTTCAATATAACGATCATTTTCTATATCATCTTCTAAAAGCTTAATACCAATATTCTCAGTATCATATTTTTCACCTCTATCATAAAATACTTCGGTATTTGGACCGCATGGACCTTCTCCGATTTGCCAATAATTACCTTCAAGAGGTATTAAATGAGATGGATCCATTCCCTCTTTAGTCCATAATGATAAAGTTTCCAAGTCACTTGGGTGATAAGTTATATAAAGTTTGTTTTTATCTAATCCAAAATATTTGTCACTTGTTAATATTTCAAAAGCCCAGGATATTACTTCTTTTCTAAAATAATCACCAATAGAAAAATTGCCTAACATTTCAAAAAATGTGTGATGTCTTGCTGTTTTTCCAACATTACTTATATCATTTGTTCTAATACATTTTTGAACATTAGTAATTCTTTTAGATGAAGGTATCTCGCTTCCATCAAAATATTTTTTAAGTGCACTGACTCCTGCATTTATCCAGAGCAAAGTTGGATCGTTGAGTGGAATTAAACTTGCACCTGGTTCAATCATGTGGCCTCTTTCCTTAAAGAAATTAAGCCATGTCTCTCTAATTTGTTGACTAGTTAAATGTTTCATAACAACCTCCAAAAAATAAAAAAGAATTAGTTTAGGAACGCTTTAATACGTGGTACCATCCTAATTCTTATCTCTATAAAATAAGCACTTTATTAATAACTTTTTCGCAGT
>JAXDXW010000024.1:0-5361 GCA_034087725.1 Candidatus Onthovivens sp.
AGCGGTGGTAATGGTGGAAATAGGCTAAGTGGATATACCGACCAAAACTATGCGCAAATTGTTTTAGGTGCGAATTCAAAGATATTGAATTACGGTTCAATTACTTGTACAGGATATATTTTTGAAAAGGAACTAGGAAACAAATCAGAAGTTTATAATTATTCAGGATCGAATATCTATGCACCATTTTCTGTTGTTGAACATAGAGGCGGAACTGTTTTCTCTAATATGGTTGGTATTGATATGGGGGGATTCGACTTTGTCCAAAATGATCTAGTTTGTGCACCATTTAATCGTTTTAAAATGCATAACATTTCTAGCCTTATAACTTTTCAAAAAGGTTCTTTCTTTTATGCGGTAGCTGATTTAGCTGCTCGTAAAAGTATTACAAATTCAGATACAGGGCATCATTTTTCAACTATAAATATGATAGGTAATTCAAATTCATATTTAATTAATTTATCAAGTGAAGATGGTGGATTGACTTATAAGTTTTATACTGCTGATTATACTGATTCATTAGGAATATATCATCCTGCTGAAGTAGCAGAAGTCAGAATTTATGGTAGTTTTCAATTTAATCCATTAAATTTAAAACTAGATATAGGTGTTAGCATTAACTTATCAACAGCTGATGTATATTTCCCTATTAGTTATTTGCTTGATATTAGATTGTCTAAAGGTTTAAAGAATTCTGTATCAAATGTCGTACTTAATCAAAAAATAAAGATTATGACAGGAGCTAAATTTATTATTGACGAAGGTGTGAGTGTCACTGCAGATTCGATTTTTGTATATGATTCTTATGATGATAATTCTCAAACTACAGCTCAATCTAACAATTGTAAATATCCGCTTTTTGATTCATCCATGGAATATGGAGTAAGAAATAGAAGCTTTGCATCTAATGGTTCGCTAAATTATGAAGCTGGATCAGTTAGTGGTACAATAAGACCATGTATTTCAGTCGGCCCTGGATTGTTAGAAGTTAATGGATCACTAACTGTTAATTCATTAGGAGGAACTGTAAAGACTAAGAATGCAAACGCAACACTTGTTATTAATACTAGCGTTACACCTACTAGTAAAGAATTATATGACGATGTTAATGCCACATGTGGATATACAGATGTTACTCCAAATCAAGCCTCAGGATATGTTAAAGATAATGGTACAGGAACAATTTCTAAGGCTAATTTAGAGGTTTCTCCTTATGTTTCAGTTTTTGAACAAGAAACATATGCTTGGGGAAAAGCAAGCGATTTTAAGAAGTATTATATTCAGCTTCATCCTGGATATAGCAGTGGCGTTGAAATCACGGATTCTTCTATTTCTTTAAGTTCATTACCTATACAAACATATTATACTAAGGAATTACCGGCAAATATTCTATCTGTTTCTTATAGTGTTAGTAGAAATGGATATGAGTTTGAGGGGTGGTATTTTGATCAAAATTATACACAAAAAGTAGGCGTTGCTTCAAAACAAGCTACAGAGGACGGACAAACAATTATTGTTTATGCAAAGTGGGTAGAAAAAGAATATTCAATTTCTTATATGTGGTACTCAAGTAGTGCTACTTTAGATAATAGTTTGATAACAAATCATCAAGATAATCCTTCCTCAATTGTCCCATCCGATTTACCATTGCAGCTCAAGGCTCCAAATGAAAATATTGATAATTATCATTTTGTTCATTGGGCGGTTGATACGGATTTAGACGGAAAACCCGAAACTCAAATACCAAATAATACAATTACTAGTGAAATGCTGATATCTGATAGTCTTCTAATTTATGGCGTATTTCAAGAAGATGCTATTAGCTACACATATATAACATATAATTATTTAGATAATACCGGAAGTGTAACATCAACGCGGACTCAACACAAAACTTCAGGCGACAGACCAGCCACTTCAAAATTGGAGTTAAGTAAACCTGCTACTGGAGACTATAATATTAATTTCAAATTAGATACAACCAATTCAACTTTACAAAGTCACACTTTTAAACATATATCTATAAAGGTAAAGGATAGGGAAAAAGAACAGATTTCTGTTAGTGATAGTGGAATATTTTCTAGCAATCTTTCCTCTGGAAGTTTCCTTGTAAATGATGGAGGTGTATACAAATTAGATTTTAGTTCCTTATCAAACGGAGATAAAATTGTTGTTGAAGAAATATTTGAATCAAAGGTTTACGGATATACATTAAATTTAGATGGAAGTAAAAGTGGAAGTACAGGTACAGTTGTTGCCTCAGTTACTTTTTCTATTAATAATTCAAATTCAAATGATGTTCCATCAATTCCGGGACTATCTAATGTTATTAAGTTTATTTGGGATGAATCTAGTGCTAAAAATAGCAAAATAACATATAAAATGACTGCTAATGAAAGTGAAGCGACAATTACTAAATCTGGAAGTTCGTGGATAAGTCCTAATCCAAGTGGAAATTTAAAGTGCAAATATTATTTAACAATTAATGGTGTTGATATTCTTTTAGGAGAAAAATCTGTCAGTTTATCTGATAGTTGTCTCTATCCTTCCACCCTTATTACAATGGCTGATGGAACACATAAAAAAGCAGAAGATATTAGACAAGGAGATTTAGTTAAAGCATTTAATCACTTTACAGGTAAAATAGAAGTTCAACCTATAATACTTAATGCTCATATAGAACAAGAAGAAAGATTAAATGAAATATTAACGTTAAAATTCACCTCATCTAAAGAAATTGAAATAATAGGTGAACACGGATTCTTTGATAAAACATTAAATCAATATGTATATATAGATATAAATAATTATAAAGAATATATAGGTCACGAATTTATTTCTATTAATAAAAATACACTAAGTAATGTTATGTTATTATCTGGATCTATAAGAGAAGAAACATGCAAAGTATATTCTCCAGTGACTGCTGGTAACTATAATATTATTTCTAATGATTTATTATCGTTTACCGGAGAATTATCAACAGGTTTCATGAATATATTTGAATTTGATGAAGATTTAAAATATAACGAAAAGTTAATGAAACAAGACATCGAAACATATGGACTATTCACTTACGAAGATTTAAGTATGTACATAAGTGAAGATATGTTTAACGCATTGAACGCTAAGTATTTAAAAGTATCTATAGGTAAAGGGTTAGTTACTTATGAAGACTTTGATAGAATAATTAGACTTTATGGTAAGTATATTCCCTCATCTATTTAATTAATTCTTTTTTGTTCATAAATAATGAAATTTTAACTTTGTATTTCTCTCTTTTGCCTTCTATCATTTAAAACACTAGAATAGTTTCTACATGTGAAATAGAATATTTATTAAAAATTAAAAATCCATTTGTTGATTCTTTAGTATTTAATACAACTTTAAAATGCATCAATTCAACAGAACTAGTAGCTTCAACACATGTTAAATCATCACCAATATTAAAGATAGTTACTAATGGTTCAACATCTAAAGGAAGTTCTAATAGTTTTGAAAGTGATTCTTCTTCAAGTTTTATAATTAATACATTTGTAATTACATCTAGTAGTGTTGCTGATGAATTCATAGGTTTTTATATAACTTATGCTTTTAATACGTGTATTCTACGAATTAAATATAATAATAAAAATACTTATGATAGCAATTTATGCATTTTAGAATGCGATATTGGATATTATGAATGTTCCATATGTCATGAGCGTTTTGTACCAACATTAAAAAGTTTTATTCTAGTATCGCACAATAACAAAGAAAATGAAAATCTAAAAAATAGTCAACTTTTAAAGGGTTATTGATAAAAAACACGGCTTTTAGAAACCGTGTTTTTTATAGTTACAAATAATATCAGATTTCAACACTTCTCCTAATGTGTGGGCTACTTGGTCTAAATTAATATCCGTTTTACTAGTAAACCATTTTTTATAAGCATATATTAGACCACCAGTAAAGTATATAATGCGAATTCTACCGTCAACACTATTTTTAAAAGAGTCTGGAATATTTTTGCAATTTAAGATTCTAGCTTCAATAATCTTGGAAAATTTATTAAATAAGAAGTTGTTGTCATCTTGAGTTAAGGCAATCTCCAAAAGAGAAGCGTTTTCTTCTACTTTAGCGTTAATATCTTTTAATAGTATTTCAGGATCTTCGCAAAATTTTTTCCATTCAATATTACCAATAATAGAATCAATCTTTTGTAACGCATAATCTTCAATTGTCTCGTTTATTTGCCATACTCCTCTATAATGCTTATAGAAGGTTGTTCTATTTACTTTAGCGTCTTTACACAATTCGCTTACTGAAATAGATTCTTTATCTTTCTTTTTACATAGTCTTAAGTAAGATACGGCAATCATTTTTTCAATACGATAATAATTTTTATTTCTTTCTTTGACATTGTCCATACTTTTACCTGCTACAACTATATTTATACATAATATTATATGTTTATCTAGTAAAATTTCTACACTTGTTGACTTTTAGTTTATAGTTTTCATTCTATAATTATTATTAACATAAATATTAAATCTTTTATAAATAATAAGCGCATGAAAATCTAAGTAATTTACTAAAAAACCTTGCTAAACTTAAATATTTTTAAAATTATTTTTATTTAGCAACATAAAGAAGTTTAAAAAAAACAAAAATAAACCCACTTGAAGGTAAAGAAAAAGAAACATCTACTAAGCCTCTAGATTTTTCTTTGTTTTTAG
Organism: Candidatus Onthovivens sp.; assembly: GCA_034087725.1. GTDB lineage: Bacteria > Bacillota_I > Bacilli_A > RFN20 > CAG-826 > Onthovivens. The sequence goes on from JAXDXW010000024.1 coordinate 4,719, forward strand.
TAATATATGTCTTTTTTAAATGTTCAATTTTAATCATTTCAATAAGATAAATTATCGATGAATTCTACAATTTTTCAAGTAGATTAATATTATTTAAGCTATGTTTGCTAATATATTTTATTTAAATTAATGAATGTGTCCGAATTTGTCAAAGTACTATTACAATTTATAGACGATTAATTTAATTAATAATTATGAATTTATTTATATTGTTAATTATGAAAAACTAATATTTTTTTGTATATACCTTGCAAAACCTCGATTAAATTTCAAATTTTTTAAAATTAAATTCTATAGAAAAAGCATTTTGTGACTAATAGATTTTTTTATGATTCATTTATTTAAAAAACATAAAAATTTAAATGTTAATAGTTAATGTTAATAACTAAGGACAAAGACCGGCATTATTGTTTAGTTTTTAAATGTTTTTTTCTATTTGGAAAATAAGTATCAATTAGTATTGAGAAAAAGTAAAAAGATTTCATATTGAAATATAGACTACAAAAGTGTATATTAATAATGTAATCGTTTACATTTTTGTAAATAATAAGGAGATCATATGTTTTACCGTTCACCTAAGAAGAGTGTTTGCGCTGACGTCATACCCTTTTACGAGGATGGCGAATTTAAGCTTTTTTATCTA
>JAXDXW010000025.1:0-20494 GCA_034087725.1 Candidatus Onthovivens sp.
ACGAATCTGATGAAACAACTATTGATGATTTCTTATCATTTTTAGACGAAATTTTTATCGGACGCAAATTTGATTCGACTTTGTACCAATCGTCTCTTATAGCAGATAATACTTTAAAAATTAAAAATCAATTAGGAATAAGTGTTGTTAATAGTGGCGAGTACACTGACTGTTTAAAATTTGGTGATTCTTCAATCAGTTACTTAAATCTAATTAATGCTACTGAAAATACCGAGTATGAAGAAAATTATTCAAATGTTTCTCGCACAATTTCTTTATGGGTAAAATGTAATACTATTTCTTCTTCACAAATTTTATTTACATATGGAGAAGAAGGTAATACATCATCTCATCGTTTTGCTTTAACTATTGGAGCAAATAAATATTTAGAATTGACTGATAGAGTTGAAAATCGAAGTGTTACTACCACCAATTTAATCAATATTAATAAGTGGAATTTAATAAATATTTATATCTTTAAAGCTGGATCTTATTTCTCGATGAAATTAATTTTAAACGGACAAGAATATTCATCAAGTTATAATAGTAGCGCTAATTTATCCGACATAAATAATTTGTATATAGGATCTTCAGCTTCGAGATCTTTCGAATTTAAGATAGCTAAAATTAATTTGTCTTATACAAGCATAAGCGGAAGTAATATGTCTAAACTTTATAAAGAAGGCATTGACTTCTTAGAAAAAGGTAAAAAAGGACAAAATATTTCATCAACTAGTTATTTTTCTAATTCGATTTATTCAACTTATAATGTTATTAGTTTAAATGGAACTTTTACTTCGACAAACGGTATTGATCCAATGGTGTTTAGAAGAAGTAACGATTTTAATAAGGGAATAAAAAAGAATTCTTTTGTATTTGATGATTTTGGACCATCTAAGACAAAAAGATATGTTTATAAAAGTAAAGGAAATTATTATTCTTGCAATGTTTTACCTATTTTATCTTATGACTTAGATCTTACTAATACTTTTACACTAGGTATTAGGTTTAAAGTTAGAAATTTTGAAGAAAATGCACGTATATTAAGTTTTTCTAACAGTGAAGGAAACGAATTTTGTTCACTTTATATAAAAAAAGAAACATTGTATTGTTCTTATGGCAGTTTCAATATGTCAATTAGAACGATATTTAAAGACTATTGGCATACACTATTTTTTAGATATGATGGCTCAAAAATTGAGATAAATGTATCTCCGACTTACCAATTGATTGTCGCTGCTTTAGATTTCAAAGGAGCAATATTTTCAATTGGTGGAAAATTATCGGCAGGTTCATCGGTTAATACAGTTGACGCGTTATTTGAACGATTAATTTTTAAAAATTCAGTTGCTAGTAATGATGTGATAAATTCTATTCTGAATTATTCTTTAGGCGTATGTAAAACCAATTATTTCGATTCATTTGATAGATTAAAGAAAACATCCATTAATTTTGGAATGTCTTCGTTAACTCATACTTATAATTATCAAAATAATAATGGAAGAACAAGTAATTCAATAATTCAAGAGATTTTACCTAATAATCGTGTTTATTCTTATTCTTATGATGGTTTTGGAAATGTAAATTCAGTTACTTTTGCTGAGTCTAATACACAAAATGGCACAACAACTCATTATATTTATGATTCACTTAATCGTTTGGTTAAAAGTTACATAAATCCTGAAAATCCAAATATTTATTCGTATGATTCAAATGGAAATATATTATCTAAAAATGGTGTAAGTTATGTCTATGATCCAGTCTATAAAGATCGATTGATGAGCGTAGGAAATGATATAAGTTTCGAATATAATTCTTCATCACCTTTATTTCCTACAAAAATTACAAAAGGTAATGATGTTTTAAATCTTGTTTGGAATACCAATAGATTAGAAAGTGTTAATGACATTAGTTTTGTTTACGATCATTTTAAAAGAAGAATTAAGAAAATAAGAGGAAACGATGTTACTAAATTTTTCTATAATGGCGAAATTTTAGAAGCAATCGAAATTAGTGAAAATAATAATACTTATAAGTTTATTTATCATTATGATGAAAATAGTAAATTGATAGGATTTTCTTATAACGATAATGAATATATATTTATAAGAGACATATTAGGCAATATTAAATCAATATACGGAATTACTGAAGGCACTTATTTAGTTAATTATTTTTACGATGATTGGGGAAGACCTACAATTACTTCGAATAATACAGAAATAGGAAATATTTTAGCTCAGAAAAATTGCATTTTATATAAAGGATATTTGTATGATTTTGAAATTGAGTTATTCTATTGCAACTCCAGATATTATTCATCACATCTTTGTAGGTTCATTAGTCCGGATAGCACTGAGTATCTAGACCATGAAAGTATCAATGGATTGAATTTATATTGTTATTGCGTGAACAATCCGATCGTATATGCCGACCCTAGTGGGCACTTTGTTATTACAGCAGCTATGATACGGGGTGCGATTGGAATTGGAGCAGCCATAGGAGCAGCTACTGGTTTAGGAACAACTTTTGCTAAAGATCTAAAAAATGGAAAACTATTTGATGGTGATGTAACTTTATTGTCATATATAGGAAACACCTTAGGTGGAGGAATAGCAGGAGCTGGCATTGGTTTTTGTTCTGTGTTAGGTGCTGGTTGAGGTGTATCGTTATCAGCAAGTACAGCTTTGAGCATTGGAGGAACAGTTATTTCAGGAGGTACTGCTTTAACTATTGGTGCCGGTGGAGCGTTTGTAAGCGGAGGATTAGGTTATGCAGTTAGAACAGGAATCAGTGATCAAGAAGGATTTGAATGGTCAGACATGCTTATTGAAGCAGGCTCTAATGCAATCAGTGGTATGCTAACATTTGTAGGAGCAATGGTTGGTGGAATTATGGGAGTAAAAAATCCAAGAGCTAAATCTTCGATTAAAAACTTTGCATTGTATCATCTTGGAGCAGCATACTTTGGAGTTTATCCAATAAAGATTATTCTTACTTATATTAAGCAAAAACTTAAGGAGAGATATTAATGTATTATCTTGATCAAAAACAATTTAAACCAGAAATGATTTTGTTTGGAATATTCTTTATTCCATGTATCATTGGAATTGTTATTGCAAATATATTGCAATTTAAGATCGAATTACTGATTATATTATCAATAATTATTGGAATCTATTTAATAGTAGTTGTTATTATATGGAAACAATCTAAAAGAAAAAAACATTATCTTTTACTTAAAGACCGTGAGATAGAATTAGAATTTTTTGATTACATTAATGGAGAAGAAAAAATAGAAATTCGATTTGAAGAAATAGTTAGATTTGAATATTATAGAATGAATTCAATTAAAGGATGGTTTATGCTGTTTGTGTATACTTTTCCTAAATGTGTATATCTTACATATAATGCAAGTGGAAAAGAACAAACAAAGTTTATTGGATATTTAGATATTGGAGATATGAAAGAGATATCAAAAAAAACAAAAAGTGAATTAAAAATTTACTAATATAATTTTATTAACATAAACTTTCATGAGTGCAACTCTCTGAATGAACGGATAGGTGCATTCATTTTTGCAGACTAGAAATTTGCCTTTTATAATAGAACTCTTGTAATTGTAGCTGCTTTATTCACTTCATTTGTGATTAGTGTAATTGTCAATTAATAGATGCAAACAAAAACTGTATTTAAAGGAGAAAGAAAGGCGTGAATTAACTAAAAACAATTAATAATAGCAAGTAAATAAAAAACATTTATTGCTAATTTCATATCTAAAAAAGCGAAATATATGCAATTTCTAGAAGACATGTAATTGAAATAAAAAATAATGAGTAAGTTAATTTAAACTAAATAACATTAGATTTAATTTTTAATAACATGATAAAAGCTACAAAATTTTTACCAATTGGGAGTGCAGACAAAAACTTGAACTAAATTAGAAAGGACAAGTATGCTTAAAATTAAAAAATTGAAGCAGCGTTAAAATTATTAGATCAATATAATGGACAATTATCTAAAGCTGCAAGAGTGTTAGAGATTAATCGTTATACACTAAGAAGTTTGATAGACAAAAGAATAAAGGGAGAGCCTTTGCTTATTGAAACAAGGAATAAATCATCTAATTGGAGAAAAGATTTGGTGGAACAAAGGAAAGGTTTTTATAAAGATCTTATAAACTATTAAATGATATTAGTTTTCTGGATGAATTATAGATCAAAAGACTTAATGATACGTTTTAATTCTTTTGTTTTTAAACTTGAAATGATACTAGACTTAAAAATCGCTTGAATGATAGAAATTATAGGCAAGAAAAAGTACACAAAATTTCTTACATTAGTCGAAAAGCAACAATTGTAAGGAATTTCAATATAATTTTGAATAAAGAAAATGCTATAAAAATGCTATAATTAATACACATTTAAATAGTGAAAGAATCATGAGAAAAGAAACAATTAATAGAATTAGAAAATTTAGTCAGGATAGAGATTGGGATCAGTTTCATTCTCCAGCAAATCTAGCTAAATCAATTAGTATTGAGGCAAATGAATTACTTGAATGTTTTCAATGGGACGAAGAACATTTTGATATCAATGCAGTGAAAGAAGAGCTTGCTGATGTTCTTGTTTATTGCAGAAACATGTTAGATAAATTAAATCTTGATGAAGACGAAATTGTGAATGAAAAAATGAATAAAAACGAAATTAAATATCCAATTGACAAAGCTAAAGGCAAATCCGATAAATATAATAAATTATGATTATCTACAATAGAACACTTGGTGAATTTAATAATGATGTTACTTTTAATGTGATAAAAAACATCCTTTTAAATACACTTCGTGAAAAAGGATTGAGTGGGGGCTCTCCAAGTGAAATTAATTCATGGAATAATTCCCTTCATTTTATGAAAGATGTACTAGATGATGAATATTTTTCATTAGATTGTCAGGTAGCTATCGAGTATAACATTCCTCAAACATCGAAACGTGTTGACTTTATGATTATGGGTAATAATGGTAAAGAAGACCATATAATTATAGTTGAATTGAAACAATGGGCAAAAGTAGAAAAAGTTGATGATTTATCTGACCATTCGATTATGTCAGATTTAAGATCACACGAACCTGTTGCTCATCCTTCGTACCAAGCATATTCTTATAAGTGTTTAATTTTAGATTATTGTGATGACAATCATGTCAACGATAAAACAGTTAAGCCTTGTGCTTACTTGCACAATCTAGACGAAAAATATAGACCAATAGTAGAAGACAATATTTATAGTGAACGGATAAGTGAAGCACCTGTATTTTTGCAACAAGATGTTTTAAAAATGAGAAATTTCATTAAGCAATACATTAATCTTAAAGCTAATGATGGATCGCTATTATATAAAATTGAGGAAGGCAGATTGCGACCAACAAAATCACTTCAAGATGCTCTAGATTCTATGCTTTGCGGAAATGAAGAGTTTCATATGATTGATGAGCAAGTTGTTGCTTACGATAAAATTATAAAAACGATTAAGGAATCACAAAAAGATGATAAAAAACATGTAATTATAATTACTGGCGGACCAGGGACGGGCAAATCAGTTTTAGCAATTAATGTTTTAGCTAGATGCATAATTGATATGAAACTAAATGCTTCTTATATCACCAAAAATATGGCACCTAGAAAGTGCTATGCAAATTTATTAACAAAAGGAAATGCTAAAAAAATGATAAATCTTCAAAAAGCAATTCAATCTCCTTGGTCTTTACCTAATACTATTGAAAATGGATTGGATGTAGGAATCTATGATGAAGCTCACAGAATGCAAAAGAAGCCAGGTGGAAGAAGGCCGTATGCAGGTAATGATATGCTTGAAGATGCAATTAAAGCTGCAAAAGTTTCGGTTTTCTTTATTGATGATGACCAAAGAATAACTGTTAAAGATATTTATGATGCAGATTCAATTATTAGTTATGCAAAAAAGCAAAATGCTGTTGTTTATGAACCTTACGAGTTAGTTTCTCAATTTAGATGTGACGGAAGTGATGGATATATATCATTTCTAGATAATCTTTTAGAAATTAAGCAAACAGCTAATGTTACATTAGATTTTAATAAATTAAACGTCAAAGTTTTTGATGATCCTAATAAATTAAGAGCTGAGCTAAGAGAACTAAACAAAATAAACAACAAGGCACGAATGATAGCAGGATATTGCTATGATTGGAATGTCAAAAAGAATCGCGGAGAGTGGGATATTGTCCTTCCTAATGGTTTTAAGGCAAAACGGAATCTAGAAAAAGATGATCATCGGGCTGTTAATCCTAATTCATTCGAACAAATTGGATGTATTCATACTTGTCAAGGAATGGAATTTGATTATGTTGGCGTTTTTATTGGTAAAGATCTTTATTATGAAGATGGACATGTTAAAACAAATCGAAACGCAATTTCAAAAGACGATGTAACTAGTGGCATTAGATTAAGCAAAACAAGTAATGAACAAGCAGATAAGTTAATTAGAAGAACATATAAAGTTCTTTTAACTCGTGGATTGAAAGGCTGCTTTATTTATTGTGAAGACGATGCTTTAAGAGAATACTTAAAAGAGAAATTAAACACAAAGAATTAATATTTTTAACGAGAAATAATTATTATTAAAATGATTTTAATTTTTTTAAAGAACTTTTTTGCAGTCCCATAATCATTGTAAAAAATCTGAATAAAACTCAAGATTGAAGGTTAAATTTTTTTATGTACTATAACAATTACATAGTAAAATTAATTTATGAATACATGTACACAAAAGAAATTTAGAACAAAAATATATAGTAGTGATTCCCTTGGTACTTTCCTTTGTGCCATATTCTTGTTAGGTGCGATTAAGGGCTTAATTTATGTTTTAATTTTGCTTTCTAAATATGTTTCAGATACGTTAGCTTCTTATAAAGAAGTTTTAATTTTTGCGATAAATTAATGCCTAGTAATTCTTTACGTTCTTTATCTTTTTCTTCAAGAGGATCATTACCTTATAATGTTGTAAAATCTATATTAGAATTCTCAAATTATCATTTTTTTAATGAATTTAAGGAGTTATTTAAGGGTTATAAGATAAATGAATAAAGATTTATAGTTTTAAAAAATGATATTTAGAATTGCATAATTGCTTTAAAAAAATCGTTGCAAATTTTCATTCCCTCTTGAGAATAAAAAATATATTTTTAAATTTGAGGGGGAAAAAATGAAAAAAGCAATTAAATTCTTACCGTTAGTTGCATTTGGTCTTTTAGTCTCAAGCTGTGGAAATACTCCAACTACACCTTCAGACCAACCAACGCCTGATGATGAAGGAAAAATTACATTTGATTCAGCTATCGATTCTTTGAGTAACGATAATGGTCGTATAACGATTAAGGCAACTATAGATTATGTTAATGGAGAAACAGCCGATACTTATGTTGTTACAGAATTTACTTCTAATTCAAAATCTATTAAATATGACGAATTAGCAGAAGAATTAGGTGAAGAAGACCATGGTTATGTAAAATTGAAGGAAGGTATTGCTTCTTATAAATATTCATCAACTGGTGGACTCGTTTGGAATGGATGGGTTTTAGCTGGTAATAATGTTACTGTTGATGATTACTCAGCAACAATTGCTTCTTTAGCAAATGTTGAATGGAGCGAGACAGAAGACGATTCTTTCGATGAATATACTCATTCGACAACAGATTCATTACCTGTCAGACTTGTTGGATCATTAATTAATACAGGGTGGATTTATCCAAATACTAAACAAAGTGAAACATTAGCTAAGGTAAATATTTCGGATGATAATGAAGTTTCATTATCATTTAGTTCAAGCTTCACTTACACAAATCCTATAGATAAAAAGGATTACGACGGTACATTTGATTTCACAATCACTGATATTGGTAAAGTAGTAAATCATGCTGTTGAAGCTTTCTTAGAAACTAATCCTGCATTCTCTGGTTATACAGAATGGCCTACTGATTTAGCATTAGCTATGAGAGAAATAAGTGGTGGAGTCATTCCTTGTTATGGAACATCCGCTGCTATAAATATCTCTGTTGAAAAAGATGCTACAGGAAAAGTAAAAGAATGGTCAGTTGAAGACTATGGTTGTGGTGACAAAGAATCAACTTTATTTGCACAAATTGAAGCTTTAGGTTATACAAAATCTGAAACTAGAGGCGGAACTGTTGGATCAGGCGATAAAACTTATACAGTAACTGTTTTTGAAAAATTGTTAACTGATGCGACACCTACTAGCGGAAAGAAAGTAATGCAAATTCAATGTAATTTTGTTAATCCTAATTATTTAGGATATAAAAACGGAAGTGGAATTATGGAAATTTATGGTTCCATTTATAGCTATCCATTTGATGGTCAATCAGAAATTGTTAAATCATCTGAAACAGGTGTAAATGCTTACTTATCTGAGCTTCTTGATGATGATGGAAAAGCAGTCTTCCCAACATTAGACTTTGGCGATTACACTGACATTTATATTGAAGACACTAAAGCGAAATTTTCTTGGGCAGATCCAGCATTCTCTTGTAATTTATACATACCAATTAGTGATGATTCAGAAGTCTTAGCACTTCGTGAAAGCATTTTCGGTCAATTAGATGGATACAAATCACGGAGAATGGAAGAAGATTATCAACGGTATTTCGATGATGGAGATACATATTTTGTAAGCGATTCTAACATCACAATCGAAGGAGATACAAAGGATTTGGATGGCGATGGAGTAGATGAAAAAGTTGCTTTACTTTCTATCTTCTTCATGTACGCATAGTATAAATATCATTAAAATGTAGAATTTAAAAACGAGCATATATTTGCTCTTTTTTTATTATAGATAAAAAATTTAAAAAATAGTTGATTTTTGCAGGGTTTTTTTCAAAAACAGCCAGTTTAAAGAAAATAAAAAATTTATTTGTTTATAAAAAAAGACTTGCAAAAAAATTTTTTTATGGATTGGATAAAAATTTTTTGACAATTTTCGAACTATTGATATTCTACTAATATAAATTTTTAAAGGGGGAATTTTATGAACAAAAAATTACTGCTATTTGCAGCTACGCCGTTACTTGTATTAACCTCATGCAGCAATCCTGGGGCTACTCCTGATCCAGAACCTTGTACTCCTACTGAGACAACGGATGTGGTAGGTAAAGTCCTAGAAAGTATTTCTGGTGATTTAGCACTAAAAAGTACTATTAAAGTCTCATATGATTCCGGAGAAGGACAATTTGAAGAAGCATATAGTACATCAATTGAAACCGTTTATACGGATTCATATTTTTATTTTGTGGAGCATGGTGACTCTAGTGACTCATATGTCCGATATGATAGTTCAGAATGGGGAGGATATTTAGTTGTATCTAGTTTAGATCCTACAACAAACGAAGTATCTGAAGATCTACAATCGACAGGAAATGGATATGTAATGTACACTGATTTTTTTAAAAATCCATTTGCTTATACTAATGCATTGTGGGAAGATTCCGGATTAGGATTTATTACTTTACTCCATCCAGAACATTTTGATTCATCTTATTTTAGTAATGTTGCAACTGGAGGAAATTTTGGTGCTCAAACCGCACTAAGTATTGAATACGATGAAAATTATAAAGCAACTACAATTAAAGCTACATCAGGAGATGAATGGGAATTAGACGAATTTACAGGCACAGTAGTCAGCGTTGATGATGTAGATGTTGTAGAATATCCAGAACCAGTTGCTCCTCAAGATGGACAAGATGCGTTAAGTGATGTTTTAGAGGCAATTCGTGGAGGAAATTATACTACAACTTTATCTATTGTTGGTGAGGGTGCTAATTTAACCTTTAAGTTATCAGTTACAGAGGATGCATATTATACAGAATATGACCCAACGTTCTCTCAAACCTATTATATATCTAATGGAGGCTCATATAACACAGATAAGGGTTTACAAGGATACGGAGTTAATAGTGAAGGAAAAGTAGAGAATTCAAATGTCCCATTTAGAGGGTGGACTACTGATAATGTTTTAGGTGATTTTTATACATATACTGGTGAAGTATTTAATGTAGAAAGTGATGGTACATATACATTGCCTGTAGTTTCAGGTTTGTATGAAAATCTCACTTCTAAATTATTACCTGATTTGGACAGATTTAGACTTGGCGGCGATATTGTTGTCGGTTCATTAAAAGCTGAAATTATTAATGAAGGATTAAAGATTACATATGATTTAGACAACAATGGTACAACGCTTAAGGCTACCTCAATTGTAAGTAATATTGGAACAACAACTATAGATTTAGATTTTGATAATGCTATTCCATACGAAGAAACAACATCGATGAGAGAATATTTTGAAAAACAATGGTTCGAAGGCGCTCCTGAAATGTTAGATGAGATTACACGTAATCATGATGACCTTATTCCATTTAAAGAATCATCAATGGCATATGAAATTCAAACAGTAACACGTGGATTTGTAGATCCTGCCACAGAAGAAGAAATATTCTATTCATATAAGATTCAATGGTTATATCAAGTTGGTAATGCTGCTGACATGTATGATCATATGAGTTATTATTACTCATTCTTGCAATCTACACCTGAATATACTTATGATCCTGTTAGAGATATGTATGTACATTCTATTGATGGAGTTGAAACTTATGGAGTTGTAATTGATTGTGCCACCGGTTATCAAACTATGATGAGCACACTTGATTACGCAGTTGCAGTAATAATTGTCAATTTAGATGTTCCAGCACCTACTCCAGTTGAATAATTTACGAGATAAGAAGTAATATTAAGAGACCCTTGAGGTCTCTTTGTTTTTGAAAAAATAAACACAAGAAGACTAGTGAAAATGATTATAAATGCAACTAAAAATTATGAATAGCTTCCTGGAAATAAGTCTAGAGGATATGATTTTATTTTGGAATTTCGATTATTTTAATTCCGTTATAGGTGCTTTTTGCTTTTGGAGTTTTAACGCTGTCCATTCTTATTAGCTTAGGTAATTGCAAACTATAAAATGTAGTTTATGTCTACACCCTCTTTCCTACAAAATTATTCTGTCAAATACATTTATGATTTATTAATTAGAAAAGTCAATATTTTTATTAAAAACCCTGCAAAAATCAATTTAAAATTTAAAATTTATATTAATTATAATAGGAATCCTTTATTTAAGGATTCCTATTTTTTATATATAAGAATGTAAATATTTCGGAGAATGTAACATAATTTTTAATTGTGTTTATTTTTAGCACTTTTATATTGCAAGTGCTAAAATTGTATCTATAATATAGTTAGCAATCAAAAAATAAGAGTGCTAAAAAGGAGGATTAAAAATGATTAAACCATTAAACGGAAACGTACTTATTAAAAAAGAAATTAAAGAAAACAAGACAAAGAGTGGAATTGTTTTGTCTTCCAAAGAACAAGAAGAAGAATTTGCAAAGGTATTAGCAATTAGTGATGTCTTCGATAATGAGGGCAAGAAGATTGACACTGGTATTAAAGTAGGGGACAAAGTAATTTACAAAAATTATAGTCCAACCAAAATCACTTACGAAGATGAAGATTATTATTTAATAAGTTATAAAGAGATATTAGGAATTATTGAATAGGAGGTAATTTTATGGCAAAAGAAATTAAGTTTGGCAATGATGCCAAAGAAAGCATGCTAAAAGGCATTGATGAACTTGCAGATACAGTAAAGATAACATTGGGGCCTAAAGGAAGAAATGTAGTCTTAGACAAGGAGTACGGTTCACCATTAATTACAAATGATGGAGTTACTATAGCAAAAGAAATTGAATTTGAAGACCATTATAAAAATATGGGTGCTAAATTAATTTATGAAGTAGCTTCTTCAACAAATGATAAAGCAGGTGATGGAACTACAACAGCAACTCTATTAACTCAAAAGATGATTCATGAAGGAATCAATGCTGTAAATAAGGGTGCAAATCCAGTTTTAATGAGAGAAGGCATCGAAAAAGCTAGTAGATTAGTTAGTGATAAATTACTCGAGCATTCTAAAAAGATTGAAACTAGCGAAGATATCGAATCAGTTGCAACAATTTCTAGTGGTTCTAGTGAAATCGGTAAATATATTGCTGAGGCAATGGAAAAAGTTGGTAAAGACGGTGTTATAAATGTTGATGAATCAAAAGGAGTAGATACTTCTTTAGAGATTACTGAAGGTCTTAAATATGATAAGGGCTATTTATCGCCTCATATGTTATCTGACAGTGAAAAGAAAAATATTACTTTAGAAGAAGCACAAATATTAGTTACAAATCAAAAAATAAGTTCAATTCAAGACATTTTGCCTTTACTTGAAGGAATAGTCCAATCTCATAAACCATTATTAATTATTTGTGATGATATGGAACAAGAAGTTCTCTCAACAATAATTATTAATAAATTAAGAGGAACATTTAATGTAATTGCAACGAAAGCTCCTGAATTTGGAGATAAACAATCTGAGATGTTAACTGATATTGCATTATTAACTGGTGCTAAATTCATTAATAAAGATGTTAACATGGAATTGAAGGATGCAACTTCTGATGACTTAGGCAGTGCTCATAAGATTATCGTTGAAAAAGATAGCACAACAATTATTTCTGGAAATGGAAATAAAGAAGAAATTAAAAATCATATTAGAAAGTTAGAAGTTTTAGCTAATGAAGCTGAAAGTGAAAGCGAAAAAACAGCAATAATTAATAGATTAGCTAAGTTAAATAACGGAGTAGCCTTAATTAAAGTAGGAGCAACTACAGAGAGTGAGCTTAAAGAGAAAAAATTAAGACTCGAAGATGCCCTGAATGCTACAAAAGCTGCTGTAAAAGAAGGCGTCGTAGTTGGTGGAGGAGCTGCTTTAATTAATGTTTATAAAGAGATAAGAAGTGAATTAGTAAGTTCTAACGTTGATATTCAAAGAGGCATGAATGTTGTCTTAGATTCTTTAACTGAACCTCTATATCAAATTGCTGAAAACGCTGGATTTAGTGGTAAAAATATAGTTGAAAGACAATTGCATGTTAAAGGCAATATTGGATTTAATGCTAAAAATGGTAAATGGGTTGATATGTTTGAAGAAGGAATTGTCGATCCTACAATGGTTACTAGATCTGCAATTTTAAATGCAGCAAGTATTGCATCTTTATTCTTAACAACAGAAGCAGCTGTTGCAATTAAAGAAGAAAAGAATGAATCAAAAGACAATTCTAATATATATTAGATTTGTTATAGATCCCCTAAAAATAGAGAGCTTTATGGCTCTCTATTTTTTTATAAAAACCTGTTAAAATTTATAAAAACCCTGCAAAAGTCCACTATTTTTTTAAAATTCCAAATTTAAACCCTATAAGTTTTTCATTTTTTTCATTTAAAAAATAATAATAAAAGATCTAATAAATATGAGGAGAATTTATAATAAGATAATAAATAAAGTTGTTAAATTGAATAAAGAATATATAATATTCTTTATGAATGAAAGACTGATGAGAAATATAAAGAAATTCAAACTTAGTCCAATTGCCATTATTGCATTATCATTTGCTTTTACTATATTACTAGGTTCTATCTTTTTATTTTTCCCTTTTGCTCACAATCAAGGGGTGAGTATATCTTATTTTGATGCTTTATTTACTTCTACAAGTGCAACCTGTGTTACTGGTTTAGTTTCATTAAAAGATGGAGTTGCTGCAACATTTAATTTAGCTGGGAGAATAATTATAGCTATTTTAATTCAAATTGGTGGTATTGGCGTTGTTACTTTTGCAGTTATTTTGTTTGTTATAACTAATAGGAAATTGACATATACAAATCAATCTTTAATTAAAGAAAGTCGGAATTTAGATAGTTATAAAGGAATTAAAAGGGTTTTACTTGAGGTTTTTGCAATAACTATATTTTTCGAATTTATAGGGGCTATTCTGATATTCTTAATTTTGTTTTATAAATACAATTATCCGATGGATACAAGTTTTGGATACGCTTTCTTTCATAGTATTTCATCGTTCAATAATGCTGGTTTTGACTTATTTGGTACTACTTCACTAATGATTTTTAAAGATGATATTTGGTTAAATCTTATAACCGCATTATTAATTATTTTTGGTGGATTAGGTTATTTGGTAATAATCGATAGTTTATCAAAGAAGTTCAATTTTAAAAGATTTAGACTGCATACAAAAATTGTTTTGACGTTTACTTTAGTTTTAATTTTAGTTGGTACACTTCTTATTTATTTATGCGAAATAAATAATTCTACTGAAGTATCTTTCTTTGGTGCTTTTTTTATGAGTGTTTCCACACGAACAGCTGGTTTTTCACTATATGATTTGTCGAAATTTAGAGATATTACTTTAATTATCATGATTGTTTTTATGTTCATTGGAGCAAGTCCTGGAGGAACAGGTGGCGGTGTTAAAACAAGTACAATCTTAATATTTATCACTTATGTTTGCTCTCTAGTTACAGATAAAAAACCTCATGCATTTAGGAGATCTTTCTCTGGCTCAATCATTAGAAGAGCTTTGTTGATCATTTTGCTAGGTTTATTATTCTTTATATTTGGTTTGGCTTTAATCACTGTTTTTGAATCGAATTACAATTATATTTTAGACGGTGTTAAATATAATAATTATGTTGATGGGTCTTCAACATTTAACTTAATGGATTATACTTTTGAGGCAATGTCTGCATATGGAACAGTTGGTTTATCTACAGGCTTTACCCCATATTATAGTGTTGGTAGCAAAATAGTATTATGTACATTAATGTATGTTGGTAGATTGGGACCTATAACAATTTCTACCGCATTTAAGAGTAAAAATACACAAGCATTTAGATATGCTGAAGAGGATGTTTCTATAGGTTAGGAGAAAATTATGGCGAAGAAGAAAAAAACGATCGGAATTATTGGTTTAGGCAAATTTGGTATGTGCCTAGCTCAAGAACTTGTTGAAAGTGGAAAAAGCATTGTTTGTATTGATAAAGACGAAAAAAAGATTAAAAAAGTCTTAGAAATTTGTGATTATGCTTTTGTAAATGAAGATTTAAGTAAAAAAACATTAGAAGAAACAGGATTTAAAGAGTGCGATGTTATTGTCGTCTGCATCGCCGAACATATGGATACTGCTATTTTAGCTACAATTAATGCTTTAAGTCTTGAATCAGGTAAAGTTATGGCATTAAGCAACACGGAGGAGCAAGGTATAATTTTAGAAAAACTTGGTGCAGAAGTTATCTATCCTTATAGGGATAGTGCTGATAGATTAGTTAAAAAGATTGTTTCTAATAATTTAGTAGATTTTATCGCATTAAATGATGAAGTAGAAATTTGTGAGACCAAAGTACCAAAGAAATATATAGGCGAAGCTTTAAAAGATACAGATATTCGTGGGAAATTCGGGATTAATATTATTGCTATAGAAACAAACGGAAAGATTAATACTCGATTCGCTCCAAGTTATGTTTTAACAAAGGATGATACTTTAGTTGTCTTGGGTGAGAAAAAAATGCTTCGTAAATTCGAAGATAAAAATTAATGAGTAAATTGCTTAATAAAAAATATATTTAACTTATAATTTTTTAGAGGAGGAAAGATTATGTATAGTAAAAATGCATGGGAAAAGTATGAAGGAGAATCTTTAAAATCTTTAATGGATTTTAACGAAGATTATAAAAATTTTATAAGCGTTGGCAAAACAGAAAGATTATGTGTCAATGAGGCTGAAAAAATAGCTAAAGAAGCTGGTTTTATCCCTCTTGATTCAGTTGATTCATTAAAAAGCGGGGATAAAGTTTATTCGATTAATAGAGGAAAAAACATAGTTCTTTATGTAATAGGAAAAGAAAAAACAGCTAACGGAATTAATGTTTTAGGTGCTCATATTGATTCACCTCGTACTGACATTAAGCAAAATCCACTTTATGAAAGTTATGATTTTGCACTTTTAGATACACACTATTATGGTGGTGTAAAGAAATATCAATGGGTCACTATACCTTTAGCCTTACATGGTGTTGTTTGTAAAAAAGATGGAACAACAGTAGAAATTCACATCGGCGATAAAGAAGATGACCCAATTTTCTGTATTACTGATTTATTGATTCATTTATCTGGAGATCAACTTTCAAAACCTGCTGGTAAAGTTATTGAAGGTGAAAGTTTAGATGTAACTTTAGGAAGTATCCCTCTAAAAGATGCAGAAAAAGACGCTGTTAAAGCAAATGTTTTGAAAATTTTAAAAGATACATACGATATAGAAGAAGAAGATTTTTTATCTGCTGAAATTGAAGTTGTTCCTGCTGGAAAAGCAAGAGATTTAGGTCTTGATAGAAGCATGGTTGCAGGTTATGGACACGATGATAGAGTTTGCGCATACACATCATTTAGAGCTATTTTAGATTTAAAAGAAGTTCCAACTCGCACAGCTTGTTGTATTTTAGTAGATAAAGAAGAAATTGGATCAGTTGGTGCAACTGGTGCTGAATCTTCATATTTCATCAATACAATTGCAGAAATTTTAAGTAAGCAAGGTGAAACAAGTGATTTAGCATTAAGAAGATGCTTAAGTTTATCAAATATGCTCTCCAGCGATGTTTCAGCTGGTGTAGATCCTCTTTATGCATCTGTAAACGAATTTAAAAATAGTGCATATTTAGGAAGAGGAATTGTTTTTAATAAATATACAGGTAGCAGAGGAAAAGGCGGATGTAACGATGCTAATCCAGAATATATTGCAAAACTTAGAAAAATTATGGATGATGCAAATGTTAACTTCCAAACCGCCGAATTAGGTAGAGTAGATCAAGGTGGAGGAGGCACTATTGCATATATTTTGGCTAATCAAAATATGAATGTTATAGATGCTGGAATTGCTGTCTTGAATATGCATTCTCCTTTAGAAGTAGTATCTAAAGTTGATGTATACGAAGCCTACTTAGCATATAAAGCATTCCTATTAAATGCCTAATATAAGATAAATAGTTGTTTATAAGTTCTTTAAGTTTACGCACCCAAAAAAACTTAAAGAACTTTTTATTTTGTAGATTTCTTATATATAAGATAAATAGGAAATAAATAAATGAATTTTAATTTTTCTCCTTATATTCGCTTGGCAATGTAACATACTTGGTTAAGTGATTGTTGTCAACCCCATGTTCATTTTGATTTTATTAAAGATAAATTAAGTGAAACTAAAGTACGTGAAAATATGAGCGAGGTTGAACTGACTTATTTTAGAGAAAATTTTCTTTTAAAAAAATAATATTCATGTGACTTATGTTGTTCATCCAAAAAATATATCTTTTGTTCGTGATACAATGCTAGATTTAATAGATGTTTTCACTTTTTTAGATCCAATGAAAGATTTATGAATGGAAGGCGATTTGAAGACATTAATTTCCATTTTTATTTCTGAATCTTTAGAGTATAACCAAGATGCTGAAAACATGGATACAATCGCTTTACTAGTTAGATATATGAAAGAAAATTTGAAGGAAAATTATGACTTAATTAAGAACAAACAACCATTTAAAATTTATTTTGGAATTAGACCAGAAGATATTCACCATCATGTTGATAATAATAAAGATTATCAAAAAAGCAAAGATTACATCTTAAATATTAATTTTAGTGAATTACTTGGAAATGAATTTTATGTTCACCTAGATTTTGCAAACAAAGATCTTATTGCAAAAATACCTGCTGGGGGTAGAAATTTCTTAACAGGAGAACAATTTAAAGTCCATTTTGATCTAGATAAAGTTCATCTTTTCGACTTTGCAAAAGAAGAAAATATCGAATAAATATTTTTTTCATCAGTCATATAAAAAATAGTCAGGGAAGGAAACCTGACTATTTTTTGTATAAAGGAAATGAGGTGTATTTCCTTTAGATTGATTAGAATAATCTTTCAAATGTTGTATTGATTGTATCGTTTGCATGAGCTGCTACGAATGAATCAAGTGCTGTTCTATCAATAGGTTCACCAAAATTCTTTAATTCTAATGTACCAGATAAGACAATTGAAATACCAACATCAATTTCGAAATAAACACCGAGTGCGGATAATCTATCATTTGCAACATCGTGGTAAACTGTCAATGTCAATGTTTTTAATTGATCATTCTTAGTTAATTCGTAAACATTAAGACTTAAGAAGAAGTAAGGATTTCCACTTGTTGGATTGCTGTTATAATCGAAGTCTTTTAAGACTTTTTCATAGTGAATTGGATCTTCCTCGGTTGGTCCTAATTCCATTTTTAAATCAATTTGATTCATGATTTCTTGAGAGAAACTCATACCAAATTCACAAATATAGTACATGATATTGTCTAAGAAATAATCAGTATCAGCGACAAATGTAGCTTCATAAGTAGAATATTTAACAGAATACCAGTGTTTTTTAGCCTGTTCAGTTCTATAACCATAGAACAATGAATCGTGATAGTAGTAAACTACGCTTCTTTCTTTTGCTGACCAGTAAGTTCTGTTTCCATTAATACCACTGATTACAGGAATATCAGGAAGAGCAATGATAGCAGAGACTTTTCCATGATCGTTAATTATTTTAATTTCTACAGGGACATCTATTTTGATTCCTAATATTGCAACTTGAATAGTTCCACCTAAGAACCAGTCATTTACCTTTGAAGTATTGACGCCTAATTGAAGAAGAACTTTAATATCGCTGAAATCAAGATAAGTATTGTAAGGATCTAATCTAGTAGATTCTAATGATTCATCGAATTCTTCAAATGATAATTCAAGTTCGATTGTTTCTGCATCGATATTTAAACCGGTTACAGATAATGTCTTTAAAACATTATATTCTTCAACAGGGTCTTCTTCGTAAGTTACTGTAATTGTAAATGTATCATCTAATCCTAACACAGCAGCATTAACATCTATTGATAAGTGAGTTGAATCTGCGTAGTAGTTAGAAACGATGTTACTAGCAATTAATTTTCCATAATTTTGAGTAGAGATGATTTGATTTAATTCACTATTTTCAATTGTATCAATTAAATCACCAAATAATTCCATGAAGTGTTCGTCTTTTTCATTGACGATATCTTCAACTAAAGTGGCTATGTCTAATAATGTTTGAGTTTTAAACTTACCGTTCATATCAGTGTTGTAGTTGAATAAAACATCATTTTTATCTTTCATATCAACATAAATATTATGAATGTAGTTAGCTCTATCAGCGATTTGAACACTACCATATCCAAATGATTCGTGATCATCACCTCCGATATCAAATTGTAGTCCACCGTTGATAACTACAGGTCTAATAGTTTCATCACTATTAGTGACATTACCAGAGAATTCAACGCGATATTGAGTGTTTTTGATATATTCAGTTAAATAACCAAATAATTTAACTCCAGGTTCTAATTCATAGAAGCTTTCTGAGTCATATATCCAAGGTGAGTATGTTTTTGGAGTAATGCTTATAGAGCCGTTATATCCAGCGATATTGAAATTATTAATAGCTAAACCTTCAAATGCTTCAGTGTCATAATTAAAAAGGAGAACTAAATCATCAGCTTCAATTGTTTCATCGAAAGCTTTAATATCTACTGTAACAACTAATTGATTATCGCTCACTTCAATTGTTTTAATTAAATTATTTAAGTTTGCAAAGTTAGTGATAGTTTCAACAATATCTATATTGTTCATGGACTCACTTAACTTATTAAATAAATCTTGTATTGTTTCACTAGGAATTTTTGAAATAATAAATTCGAGTAAACCACTGAGCGTAGATTTACCAACTTTAAACTTTAAAACATCATTATAAGAGGCGAATAAAGTTTCGCCAGATAAAGCACCAGAAATATGATGAACATTTTCTTTTTCAGTAGCTGTACCTGAAATTGAATAATCTTTTGCTTCTGTGTCGTAAGAAATATCTAAATCAACAGCACAAATATTATTATTTGTTTTAATTTCTTCCTCATCGACTGTTTCAGTATTCCATTTATTGAGATTTAATGACAAATTAATAGTATTTTGATTTGATTGGAATAAATTAGAAATACCGTGAATTAAATTAAATGCAGGTGCGAAATTTGTATAAACAACGTCCTCTTGTGTTGAAGGGTCTACTAAAGAAATTCTTGTATCTTCAACAGATATTAAATCTGCATCTAAATAAAAATATAAATCTTGATAGAAGAACTTGTTTGTTCTTAAGCCAGTAAATGAATAGTTATCATCAGTTTTGAAATACAAATAAATTTCTTTTTCTTGACTTAAAACATATTCAAACATATAACCAGTTGGACATTTAACTGGCTCCATATTCATAAGTGATGATTCAAGTTCATTTAAATCTAAGTTTTTGAGTTCGTTAGGAATCTCGATATTAACGCCCATTGATGGTAAAGTATCAAAGAAGTCAAAAATATCATCAGTATTTAAATAAAGA
>JAXDXW010000026.1:0-11441 GCA_034087725.1 Candidatus Onthovivens sp.
TCATCCCTAGAATAATAAATTTTTGAGCAAGAAACATCTACTTCCTGTATACCAAGCATATATTGGTGAAAGTTTTGTTTATTTTTGCTAAAAGCCATCATTGAAAAAGAAATAATTAAGGGAACACCGAATGTAAACAAACTCAGAAATACTTCTGCAAAAAGAAAAATTAGATAGTAACAGGTAAATCTCCAAAATTTTACTGAGTATACTTTCGCATCTACTAAACCAGTTTGAAATAAAAATTTGCCAAGCGTTTGCTTACCTCTAAAGAAACACAAAGGAATTAAGTAGTAAATAACCAAAGTTGATAGGAAAATAGCTAGAGGGGTTTCCATAAACAACATCATATTTGAAAAATATTGCTGATACTCTAAAAAGTGTGGCGCATAATTTACCAATTGGGCTAAACATCTTTCATTAAAATACGGGACATAAGCCTTATCATAATATATTTTTGCAGGTATTTCGGCCTCTTCATTCTTTATAGCTTTGCTGTCACTGCCCTCAACAAATAATTTTTTACCTTCGTATATTAATTTATCGCTTAACATACAAGAGTTAAAATCATCCACTAGTAAGTTATAAATTTCTTCTCCAGCACTTTGCCTAATGAAGTTTTGAAAATTTGTTATAGACTCTTGAATAATTATAGATTTTGAGGCATATGATTGATCTGTTGTTTTGTCCAAATATGTAACATAATCTTCATACTTTTTTAATTCATAATTATAAACATAAAGACCACTTTCTTCTCTTAAATGATCCATGTATTCTATTTTTTCCTTATTCGAAGGAGCGTTATTTACAATTCCTCTCAGACCTGTAAATATACCTAACCCTAGAAGGGCACAGATAAGAAAATCAAATACTCTTAACGAAACTCTTTTCCAAAAAGTTGGTCTGTAATATTCAATTTCGTTTACTTTCTTTTGAGAAACGTTACTCGATTTGTTTGTTTCGTTTTCGTTGTTTGCGTTTAAATTATCAATTGTCATAACCTAATTCTTTATAATATTCATCCATTGAGCTTGTATCTACAACAATCGAATTTGTTGCTAACTCTTTGATTGTTCTAGCAAATTTATTTAAAAGCAAAAAGACCAATTCGATAATCACGAAAATCAGCGATATTGTATTAACAGAAAACAGTATATTTAGCATAAAAACCCTGCTAAAACTGTACGAAATTGCAGGAATTAATAAAATCACGCACCCACAATTTAATAAATCAAACATGCTTTTTGCTACTCGAAAATTCTTTGATAGATATCCCATTTTGTTTAAGTCTATATGTTCTGTTTTTAATATTATTTGGCCTATAGTTTGTCCCTTATGATTAACAAAAGGTATAGCAAAAAACAATATAAACCGAGAAAAAACGAATACAATAAAAATGCAAATTGTTATCCCGCTATTCCTGTAATTATCAAATTCAGTAATCTTTTCAGTACAACGATTAAAAGTTTTATTAATTGGATCAGAAATTGATCTTAAATCATTAATCTTAATATCGCTTATGACACCAGAATAAATTGACAAAAAGACTTCTTTAAAATCGTCGATATAAGTTTGGCCATCTTTTGATACTTCATCTCCCGGAACAAAATATGGTTTTATGAGATTCTTAACATTCTCCTTAAAATCATATGTTCCTTTATCTGTGAATATAGTTGTATCAAAAAAATTACCCCCATAAATTGAGTATAAATTATTCACTTTTTGCACATCTTGATTTCTAATCTCGACAAAATATCTATAAATCACATCGTATTTTTCTTCTCTTTGATCAAATGTATAAAATTTTAAAAACATCAAAGACGTGTAAGCAATGCTATCTCCTAAATTTTTATTATCTTCTTTTTCGTAATACAAGATTTCGTTTTCATACAAGATTTCGTCACGAATTGCTGTGGATTTGATAGCTTCATTAAATTTATTGTTGAAAGAAGGAAGGGCAACAAAAATTGGCTTAGCACACATTTCAAAAAGAAAAATTGATAATATTAAAAATATAAAAATGTCAGCAAGAAAAACAAGCAGCCTTCTAGTGATTTTTGTTGGATAAATATCAATAACTTTTTTCTTTTCTTCCATCACTTGAATAATTATATAAAATCACTCAATAATTGGCATTTATTTTAATTTAATTCTCCGTTATTATATGTCAAAAAACTCGCATTTTTAGGAAAAAAACCTGCAGAATTCACATATTTTATTTATTTTTGACTAAATATGATGCGATTGAATTTGCTTCATAATAATAATCAAAAAAACTATTATCTTTAATTATATATAGAGATGGAGTTCCTCTAATATAAATGTCTTCTGTCCTATTTTTCCCAACCATTTCTCTAATATACGCATCTATATCAGTTGCATCGTAAATACTCCCTTTAAAATATTGTAGATCTCCAGTAATTCCTTCAGAGCTTCTAATCCGTTTATAAAGGTATATTTTACTCACACCTTTATTTGTATTATTTCTTTGACTATCTAAGTAATCAAACAAAGCTCCTTTAATATTATTGCACGCCCCACATTCTTCTCGATAAATATATACTCCATATAAATTTTCTTCTTGAGTAAACATTTCATCTTTAATAACCGATAAAGAACAGGCACTATAATCGCTATATTTACGATTTTTCTTATCTGTATAGTCTGTTGGTGTTGAAGAACAACTAACAAGAAAAGGGATTATAAATAGACTTACAAATAATTTTTTCATTTTGTCCTCCTTTCACCATACAAGTCGCAATTAAATTAATTTATAGAGGGGGTCTTTTTAAATTTTTTTCTTAGATAATTTATAAATATAACTATTTCATGAAGAGCTAGTGGCACTACTGCTAATCCAAAAGCAATACCCCATTCAAAACCGTCAAAATTATGAGTTTTGAACGCATTATTCAAGAAAGGTATCTCCACAACAGCTAATTGTAAAGCAATTCCAACTGCAAAAGCTAAAGCCATCATCCAATTTTTCTTAGTAAAGACTTTCACAAAACTCTCTCTTAAATTCGACATTCCTAACATATGGAATAATTGAGAAATAGCTAAGACTGAAAATGCTACAGTTTGGCAATGATGAAGCATTGTTTCCCCATCAGGTAAAGATGACATATTAACTAAATTTTGATAAGTAAATGCAACACCATTAACATCAAATACATGATATGCAGTGAGTAAGAATCCAGCGATGGTAATTAACGAAATAATTAATCCGTAACCAAAAACAGCTAAATATCCATGATGAGCAAAAATAGATTCATTAGGATCTCTAGGCTTATCTTTCATATTATTAGGATCTTTTGGATCCATTCCTAAAGCGATTGCAGGTAAACTGTCAGTAATCAGGTTAACCCACAATAAATGAATTGCAATAAGAGGCGCAGGTAACCCAATACAAATCATAAAGAACATCGAGAAAACCTCGCCCATATTGCAAGAAAGAAGGAATAAAACGGTCTTCTTTATGTTTGCGTAAATACTTCTCCCTTCTTCAACAGCTTTTTCAATACTTGCAAAATTATCATCCGTTAAAACCATATCTGCTGCAGATTTAGCAACATCAGTACCGGTAATTCCCATCGCAATACCTATGTCTGCAGCCTTTAAACTAGGTGCATCATTAACACCATCACCCGTCATCGCAACAATGTTTCCGTTGTCTTTGAAGGCTTTAACGATAGAAACTTTATTTTCTGGAGATACACGAGCAAAAACTCTTACATTTTTTACTAATTCTTGTAACTCTTCAGGTGTTAATCCATCGATATCTTGACCCATAACACACTGACTAATATCTGTCGCAATACCTAATTCTTTTGCGATTGCAAAAGCAGTATCTTTATGGTCTCCTGTAATCATAACAGTTGTTATTCCAGCGTCTTTAAATTGACTAACCGCCCCTTTTGCTTCTGGTCGAGCAGGGTCAATCATTGCTACCAATCCAACAAAAATTAAATTTTCTTCGGATAAACTGTTATCCTCTTTATAAGCAAGTGCTAAAACTCTTAAAGCTTTTTCACTAAAATAACTATTAGCTTTATAAATTTCATCGATATCTTTATCAGTAATTTCTACAACTTGGCCGTCTTTTAAAATATATTTAGTATATTTTAATATCGAATCCAAGGCTCCTTTTGTAAATTGAATATATTTTTCTAATTCTTTATGGTGGGTAGACATCATTTTTCTCACACTATCAAAAGGAAGTTCGTTTATACGAGGTGACTGCTCTTCTAAATAACTCTTATGCATGTCGAATTCATTTGCAAACGCAACAAGAGCAATTTCAGTAGGGTCTCCGTATAATCCCTCGTCTACGGTTGCGTTTGAACAAAGCGACATTCCCTTTGCTAAAAGTTTTAAATCGTCATTTTTAGAATTAAATTCGCTATTTTGATAATATTTTCCTGGTAAATAAGCCTCCATTACGGTCATCTTATTTTGAGTTAAAGTTCCAGTTTTATCACTACAAACAACGCTAACCGCACCTAAAGTTTCGACAGATGGTAACTTTCTTACGATTGTATTTGCCTTAACCATTCTTTGAACACCGATAGCTAAAACAATAGTTACTACAGCAGGCAATCCTTCTGGGATAGCAGCAACCGCTAAAGCAATACTACTCAATATAGATTCCATCCAAGGCTCTAATTGACCTATGCTTCCGCCAATAGCGAGCCATATAATATCAGCGATTAAAACTACAACAACTATGACTAAGGTGAGAATACCTAAAATTTTAGATAATTGAGCCAACTTCTTTTGAAGTGGAGTTTCAGTTTCCTCTTCGTTCTCTAAAGCAGTAGCAATTTTACCAATTTCACTATTCATTCCAGTTGATGTTACTACTCCTTTTCCTCTTCCGTAAGTAACTGGGGTAGACATGAAAGCCATATTAACTCTATCTCCAAGAGCAACCTCATCACTAAACACGATATCTTTATTTTTTTCAACTGGTAATGATTCACCAGTTAAGCTCGACTCATTAGTTTTTAAATTAACGCTTTCGATTAATCTAATATCAGCTCCAATAGTATCGCCCTCTTCTAATATAACGATGTCTCCTGGAACCAAAAGTTCACTTTTAATTCTAACTCTTTTCCCGTCTCTTATAACTGTCGATTCGGGAGAAGACATTTTTTGTAAGGCCTCTAAAGAGTTTTGAGCCTTCTTTTCTTGAACAGTACCAATAACCGCATTAAGAATAATTACTACTAAAATAATGATTATATCAGCCCAGTCTCCCTCCTTGTTGTTTAAGACATTGACGATAGATATTAGCAATGTAACTAAAACAGCTGCGAGCAAAACATAAATCATTGGGTCCATAAGCTGTTCAATAAAAATTTTAAAAATACTTTTCTTCTTTTTTTCTTGTAGCTTATTGTAACCATAAGTTTTAAGTCTGTTTTCAGCTTCTTCGAAAGAAAGGCCTTTACTTTCAGATGTGCCTAAAATATCTAAGCACTCTTTAACATTTTTTGTCTCAAACTTATTATTGTTATCAACCATATAAAATCTCCTTATAAGTTTTAATGGTCTTGCAAGAAGTGAATCTGAATAGAGCCTGGTAAACCGAGCTGTAGGCTTTTATTCTTAAGCTACTCCCCATTTGTCAATAATTTTAAACTCTAATATTATTTATTTTCAATAAATAAATATTTTCAAAATATTTGTAATTTAAAAAGTTTGAAAAAATATGGGGCTTTTGAAGGGTTTTTTATAAAAATACTACTTATTAGAAAATTGAAGTTCGTATAATTTATAATAATATCCGTGATTCTTTAATAAATCTTGATGTGTGCCTTTTTCAACAATTTTTCCATTTTGAAGAACAATAATTTGATCAGAATGTTGGATTGTAGAAAGTCGATGTGCTACTACGAGCATAGTACCAATACTTTTAATTTTTTGCAAACTAGCTTGAATTAAAACTTCGGTCTCCGTATCAATATTTGCCGTTGCTTCATCCAAAATAAGAATTTGAGGTCGGCTTAATACAGTCCTTGCAAAAGATAACAATTGTCTTTGACCGACTGAAAAATTTTCTCCTTTTTCAATAACTTCTTCATCTAATTTATTAGGCAATTTATTAATGAAAGTATCAGCATTTACATATTTACAAACTCCCATTATTTCGTCATCTGAATAAGAATCATTATCGTATAAAGTTATATTACTTCGAATCGACCCACTGAATAAAAATACATCTTGTAACATTTGACCAATGGCTTTTCTTAAAGATTCAATTTTTATATCTTTTACATTTATATCGTCAATTAATATTTCTCCTTTTTGTGGCTCGTAATTTCTAACAACTAAACTCAAGATTGTCGTTTTACCAGCACCTGTTGCTCCAACAAATGCGCAGCTTTCTTTTGGATTAACGACAAACGACACATCTTTTAAAATCCAATTTTCATCTTCATATGCAAACCAAACATTTTTAAATTCAATTTTTCCTTTAAATGACTCGACTTCTATTGCGTCTTTCTTATCTACAACATCAGGTAAAATATTCATCAAATTAAATAATTTTTCGCTAGATGTATAAGATTTTTGAATATTATTAAGTTGATCAGCTAATTCTTGAACAGGATTAAAAAATCTAGAAAGTAAAAGATAGAAAGCAACAATCTCTGCACTATTCAAACCAAATTTAATTCCAAAGTAAAATGTTACTCCTACAGAAATAAAATATAAAAAACTCATTAAAGGACGATAGAAAGCGAATCCACGAATAATTTTCATTCTATTCTTTAAATATTTATTATTTTTTTCGTTGAATTGATCGTGTTTATACTCTTCTTGATTAAAATTTTGAATTAATTTTATTCCGGATATGTTTTCATTTAAAAATGTATTCATATCGGACATAATCTTGCTGTCTGCCCTAAATAATTTAGACATATATTTTGAAAAGAAAAACGAGATTAAAAAAACAAGAAATACAAGGACTGATAAGATTCCGCCTAACTTTGGAGAAATTCCAAGAAGCACGCAAAAAACAGCAACAATTGTAATTACATTTTTAACAACATTTACTATAACATTAGTAAATAAATCTGACATTGCTTCTGTATAACTTGCTACTCTAGTCACCAAACTACCCACAGGCATCTCATTTAATTGATTTAAAGACATATTTTCAATATGCGAGAAAACATCTTTTCTTAGATTAAAAATAATATTTTGACCCGACTTTTGCAGGATTAACGAGTCAAAATACATGAAAACTTGCGAAACTAAAAACATTATAAATCCACCAATTATGACAACTGCTATAAGGATTATATCTATGTAGTCTGTTTTCAAAATTCCTGTAATTTTAGATGTAATTAAGGAAACAAAAATGTCAAAAGCAACATTTAAAATCATTAAAATAAACGCTAAAACAAAACGCCATATTTCAGGTTTTATGTATTTAAAAACTTGCTTAAAAAATTCAGTAAGAGGTATTTTTCTATCACTATTTAGTAAATTCTTTTCTTCACTCATAGTTATTTGCCCTCCACTTCTGCTTCAAGTTTTTGTAAATAAACCATCTTTTGATAAGTTGGAGAAATCTTTAATAGATTTTCTGGTGTATCACAAGCTTCTACTTTCCCTTCGTTTAAAACTACAATTTTATCCATCTTTTGAACAGTTGAAACTCTACTAGCAACAATAATTGTAGTTTTATTTTTTCTACATTTTTCTATATTGTTTAATATTCTTTCTTCCGTCTTTAAATCAACTGCCGAAACACTATCATCTAAAATTAAAATAGGGCTGTCTAGTAAATATGCTCTAGCGATGGAAATTCGTTGTTTTTGTCCTCCTGACAAAGTGACACCTCTTTCACCACTAACTGTCTCATAACCTTTTTCAAATTCTTTTATATTTTCGTCAATTGACGCAAAATCTGCAGCTTTCTCAATATCCTCTTGGCTAGCACTATGATTACCAAAAGAGATGTTATTTTTTATAGTGTCGGAAAACAAAAAATTATCTTGAGGAACGATAGAAATTTGACTCCTTAAAGACTTAACTTTAACTTTCATTATATCGACCCCATCAATAAAAATCGAACTGTCATCAACATTAAATGTTCTAACTAGCATATTAATAAGAGTAGATTTTCCAGAACCAATTTTTCCTACAATTCCAATTTTTTCACCTTGATTTATCTTAAAACTCACATTATCCAATGTTTTATTATCTTGATTAGGGTATGCAAAAGAGAAATTTTTAAATTCGATTTCACCCTTACACTCGTTTATTTCAACAGCGTCTTCAGCATCTGTTATATCTTCCTTTTGATCTAAGAATGCGCTAATTCGTTTCAAAGAGGCTTTAGCTCTTCCTCTCATTGTAAAAATTTGTCCCATAGCTATCATTGGCCAAATTAATGCATCGAAATATCCAATAAAAATAATTACTTGCCCTGGAGTTAATGCTGTCGTGTAATTAAACAACACTAAAGGTTCTCCTTTTGATGCAATATAAACAGTGTAACTCCCAAAACCTAAAATAAAGAAGAAAATCAAGTTTACTATTATGTTTATTGCTACATCAAATTTAACTGAAAGTTTAGCAAAATCTACATTTACCTCTTTGTTTTTTCTAGCAACTTTTGCAAATTGCTTAATTTGTTGATTTTCCTTCACAAAAGCCTTAATAACTCTAATTCCAGTGAAATTTTCTTGTGAAAACCTGTATAATTCGTCAGTTGCTTTCTGTCTAGTTTCCCATCCAATAGTCATCCACTTTTCGACTAAAGCTCCCCAAACTGCAATTAAAGCTACCGGAAATAATAAAAATAACGAAATAACCCAATCAAGCATAAACATTTTGATTAAAACAAATATGGACAAAAACGCTGCATCAACTATATTCACAGTTCCAAATCCAAAATATTCTTGAACCACTTCAACATCGGTTGTCATCCACGACAAAATGTTTCCGATTGTATTTTCGTGATAATATCTTTGTGACAAACGTTCAGATTTTAGGAACATTTCTTCTCTTAAATCGGCTTCAATATGCCTTCCACCTGATAAAATCGTAATACGCCATAAAAGTCTGCCTAAAAACATGCCAAACGCAACAAGAATAACCTGAACAATTATTTTCATTATTTCTTGCTCGTGGCCTGAAACACTCCCGTTGTTAAAAAAATCAACTATATAACCAAGGGATTCCGGTACATATAGTTGAATGAAATCTACAACAATTAGTGTGATAGTTCCTATTAAGAAGTCGTACCGATACCTTTTATAAAATTTATTAACATGTTTCCCAAACAACATAATTTTTATTCTACTCTCTAAAAAACTATAAAACCACTGAAATAAATAATATTATTTCAATTTGTTCTATATCTTTGTTTCTTGTGTTTAAAAATTTAAATTAAGAAAGTTCATCAATAAGTTTTCTAACGGAAAAGTATAAAAATTTGAAAAAAAATTGAGTTTTTGCAGGGTTTACTGTTAAAAATTGCCCTTTATAAAATTCCTTCTAATAAAATCTTTAAGCCGACCGCTATAAAAACTAACGCGGCAATAAGGCCCGCCCACTTTTTGATTTTGTCACCTAAAAAATGGGCTAAATAAACAGAAACAAAGCTTAAAATAAATGTCACAATTCCAATTATTCCAAAAACAAGCATTGCATCGTTGATTGAATAATTTAAATATACAAATCCTATGCATAAGGCATCTATAGAAGTAGCAACAGCTTCAACCAAAATTTTGCCACTACCTATCTTCTCTAAACAAGTAATTTCCTTTTTATTGAAATCCTTAATCCAATCAATAAAGGATTTAACACCTAAAAGGGTGAGTAGAGCAAAAGCAATCCAAGGTATGTATATTTCTACATATTTTTTAAAACTAAATCCGATGAAATAACCGATAACCGGCATCAAAAATTGAAATAAACCAAAAAGAAAAGATATGAGCAGCATCTTTTTCTTACTCATATTCGATTCTTGAAGGCCGTTGGTAGCATTAACAGTCATCGCATCGATAGACATTGAAATAGCAGTCAAGAAAACATCTATATAATTCATACTCGACTATTTAAGCAAAACAAAGCATTTTATTCAACTAAATAATAGAAAGAATAATTAATATATAAGAAAGACAGTTACCAACTCCTGCAAGTATATTAAATGTCATATCTTGAATAATGTTCTTTTTAGGTAGTCTTCTTGAGTAAAACAAAATAAAAGGAATCGCAACATAAATATATTGATTTTTACCAAAACCTAAAAGCTTTGCACTTTCAATTGTGATTAAAGTGTTGTCCAATATAGCTAATATAATAATGATTAAAACAGCTATCCCGTTTTTCACATATTGTGAAATAGCTCCGTTTTCAATATATGGAGCTTCCTCTTTTCCGTATCGATGTTCAATATATGTTTTTACTACAAACATTCCTAACAAATATAGGATTCCAAAAGCACTAACAACAATATTTCTAGAAATTAAAAGGTATTCACCAAAAATCGAAATGTTGATATGCCCAAGCCCTTTCTCTACGTTTAAAACATAACTAATAACAAATAATCCAATCGGAATAATAGCTAATAAACGATACATTATAATTTGCCATTTAGCTTTAAATCTTTTGGGTGTTATAAATAAAAAGCTTGATATAAACAAAAAAAGGCCGATATTCCAAAAAATATTTCCAGGGAAAAATACTGTCAATATACTGAAAACCATACCACTTCTCATAAAATCATAAGTTATTAGCAATTCAACAATATAAAACAAAAAACCGGACAGCATAAACGCTAGGCCATTTATATAAATTGTTTTAATTCTCGACATCTTGTTCAATTTAACAAATAAAATCATCAAAAAACCTATTGGTATAAAATTTTCTATAACATTTATAAATGTTGATAATTCCTGTGGACTAGTAGCCCCAAAGAACAATGCGCTATAGTACTTCAAAGCTAAGGTCAAGTTTCCTATAAAGAAGATTGTAATTGCTAAAATTGCAAAATATCCTTCTTTAAAGAAAGGTCTAAAATTTAGATTTTTTATTGGGCTTTTGCAGGGTTTTTTAGAAATTTCATCGTTTTTTTCGTTCTTGATATTAGTATTTTTCTTAATTTTTTTTGCAACTTTTACACCTATCATAAAGCAATTAGGAAGCAGCGAAAAAAGCGCCAAAAGTCCACCAATAGAAAAACCACTTAAAAGCCCAAAATATGTCGAATAAAGTTTCGCTTGATATTCAGTATTTTGTATTTTTTCATCTATGAATTGAAAAAAATCGATTTCAAGAGAGAACAAATTATTATATGAATCATTGCAATCCACAAGAAATTTATCAAAAATTTCATAGCTAATTTTTTCTAAATCTATCAGTTCCTCATCAGTTGATTTATACTCGTTCCCTTCAGCATCATAAAAATAACTAAAAGAATA
>JAXDXW010000027.1:0-6388 GCA_034087725.1 Candidatus Onthovivens sp.
TTCATAAAAATATGATTGATCATGGGTTGTTAAGAAATTATATAACGAATTAGTAACTCCGCGAGGATAATAAAGACAAGCATTTTCTAAACCAGATGCCAACATTTTTGCATTAGAATTATTTTGACACCAATCTAAAAGTGCTTTATTAAAAGCGTAATTCCATTTTGAATCTAATATTCCATCTGTTAACTGATTAGAATATGCATGTTCTGATAAAAATAAGATATTTTCGCTAACTTCTTTTAAATATGTTCTAATATCAGCAAGAATTTGAGTAGAATCTCCCCAATTAAGACTATCACTTCCTGATAAAGTTTCACCAACATCCATTCTCCATGCGTCAATTCCAAAAAATATAAGGTAAGCTAGCATTACACTTTCTTCAGTTGAATAAATATAGTCTCTAGCAATTTGATGAGAAAAATCGATGATTACACCGCCCCAATAAGAATTAATTTGATTTCCATTTTCGTCTCTTTGTCCAAAATCATAATATAGATCTCCAAGCAAATCAGGGTATAATTCACTAATATTATTCAAAATATTATTTACATTGCAATATTGAAATACTGCATCCAACATTATTTTTAAGTCATCTTTGTGCAATGTTCTAACAAGATTCAGTAAATCATCATCATTTCCAAAACTCGAATCTATTTGAAAGAAATCATAGCATCCATAACCAGCGTTATGCGCAGTAACCCAAATAGGATTTAAAAATAGAGCGGTAACATTTAATGTATTGTAAAGATAGTCTTCTTTTTCTTGAATACCAGACAAGTCTCCCCCAAACCATTCTCCAGCCCATGAATTGTGTCCACCCCAAGGAGTTTGCCATTCTGCTCCTGTTTTATCGTTTAAAGTGTTTCCATTATAATAAGATTCTGGCATTACCGAATACCAGGTAGCTCCTTGTGACCGTTTTGGTGTTGAAAAATTAGGTAAAATTGACCAATCAGACGCAGATGTCGTAATTGAACCATCATTTACACCATCAATGTTGTAATAAATATTATCTACATTATTTTTAATTTCAAAATGATATTGATAAGGGGCTTCGTTGTGAGGAATAATGCCGATCCAATAATCATACATTAATCCCTCATCAACTTTTTCAAATTTCATGCTTGAGTAATTATATTTTGGATTAGTTTTATTATAATCAAATGTATAAGCAATGTTACATTCTAAAGCCATTCCATGACTAACCTTTAACCTTAAGGTTACATCTTCATCACTTTTTGGTTCATAATTAGATATATATTCAGCTGCTTGGTCATGAAAAACATCACTATCTTTAAAATAAGAATTGCAATTTTCTGTAGAATAAGTCTTTTTTCTAGCAAGAATAGATCTATAAACACCTACTCCAACTAAACTAGCTGAGCCTATAGCCATAGCTCCAAAAAGAGAAAATGTAATTATTTTTATTGATTTTTTCATTATTTCACACTCCCTGCGGTCATTCCTTCTATAAAATATTTAGAGAAAAATATATATACAATAAGCATTGGCAAAGTCATTAAAGCCAAACCAGCACAATATTGTCCAAATAAAGACGAATCCGCACTATTAAAAGTTAAGACAAGTAGTGGCAAAGTTTGTACTTCACTATTTCCTAGCGTTGTAATCATTGGCCAGAAAAATTCACTCCAAGCTGACTGAAATGACATGACAGCAATTAAAGCGATTACAGGTTTCATCATAGGAAGATAAATTTTGAAAAACATTCTAAAGTAACCGCTTCCATCTAACGCTGCCGCTTCTTCTATTTCGCGAGGAGTTGAGCCTAAAAAATTGCTACCAAGCATTATGCCTAAACTTGGAAAACCAATAAAACAAGGAATAATCAACACCCAATAAGTATTCATCAAACCTAGTTTTGAATAAACAAGATACAAAGGAACATATGTCATTTCACCCGTAAAAAACATTGTGACAATTGCGAAAAAATATAATATTTTCGACCCTTTGAAACGAACTATAGAAATAGCATATGCAGCAAAAGCAGAAAAAATTATGCTGCAAACTACACTAATCAAAGATAAAAATACAGAATTTAAAAATGCTCTTCCCATATTCGAAGTACTTAATACTTCTTTATAGTTATCTAATGAAACTTTTGATAGATCTAAGCCAATCGGATTTCTAATATATTCAGCATAATCTTTTAAAGAAGTTGAAATTACAAAATATATAGGAAAAATGACGATAATCGAAACAAATATAAAGAAAAATATTAATATGATTTTCGAGATTAAGTCTCTATTATTATGTTTTTTCATATTACGAATCCTTCCTCGAAACTATCTTTTTAACTAAAATTGTTAAACAAGCTAAGATAAAAGCTAGAGAAATAGACATCGCTAAACTTCTACCTAAATTAATATTTCTAACATCTTTATTTCCTAAGCCAATTTGATAAATTAATAATGCAATCGGAGTAAGCTCGCTACTTAAATTTCCACTAGTTTGGAACAAATAGAACAAATCAAACGATTTTACACCGCCAATCAAAGACAATAAAACATTTAAAACTGTTGATGACCAAGTTAAAGGAAGTAGTAATCTCCACATAATTTGCCAATTATTTGCACCTTCTGTTTTAGCTGATTCAATAACTTCTTTATCGACACTAGATAATCCAACAAGATAAATTACAGTGGTCATACCAACATATCTCCAGGTATTAGTTACAATCAAGCATATAAATCCGGATAACGGATTTGAAAGCCACTGAACAGGAGTATCACTTAATCCTAAAATAATGTTTAAAATACCATATTGATCTCCAGAATAAATCATTACCCACATTGCTGATATAACAGCGGATGGTAAAATTACTGGAATATAAATTAATGTTTTAAAGAATCCTTGAAGTTTTGGCGTTAAAAAATAAAGCATCATTCCTAGTAAAAAGCCTAAAAATGTTTGAACTAAAGTCGAAACGAATGAAAATAATACAGAAATACCAGTAGCTTTAAAGAAATGTGACGATTCTTCCCTAAAAACCCAAGAATAATTATCAAAACCGACAAAATTTATATTTCCATTAAGAGAAAATCTAATATCAGTAAGAGATAGAATAAAAGAAAAAACCAAAGGAAAAACTATTGTCAAAACAATGGCAATAATAGATTGAACTGAGAATGCAGCTCCACTTAAA
Organism: Candidatus Onthovivens sp.; assembly: GCA_034087725.1. Lineage (GTDB taxonomy): Bacteria > Bacillota_I > Bacilli_A > RFN20 > CAG-826 > Onthovivens. The sequence goes on from JAXDXW010000027.1 coordinate 3,170, forward strand.
TTTTTATGTTTTATTAATCCTTTTCTTTTTTTCATATTATTTCAATATATCTAGCCAGGATAAATTTGAGTAATCTAAATCTACTGATACAGATATTGGGCTATATCCTGCATCTCTCATAGTTCTATAATAATTATTCCAAACAAAATCTGCGACTTCTTTTCCTGTGCCGTAGTTTCCTCCGCCTAAAATATAGTTAAGGACAGCTTCACTATTTGGGCGATCAATATTTGTGGTGGAATATTTGCTTTCATTTTGAGTAAAAATTGCTTTTGAGCAGTCTTTCATAGCTTGACTCACCTGCTTAGTAGTATTGTTTTTATATTCAATACCTCCAGCAGCCATAACAGAATTAGTAGAGTCAGAAAAAGCTTGAGAAACATCTTTACTTGTTAAATATTTCAAAAATCTCACACATGCTTCTGGATATCTAGTATTTTTAGAAACAGAAAATCCATCATAATCACTAGTTAAATATGTGTAATCTAACCCAGCTGGTGAAGGAATAGCTGCAAAGCCTAGCTCAACATCTTCCATTTCATCTAACAAATAAAGATTATTATTATTTAAAATAAGCATTGCTGCGTTACCTTCCATAAAGTTACGAATGGTCGTATCTTTTGTTTTACCATCAGCATAGCCAAAATAACCTTTACTATTCCAATCTCTTAATTTATCTAAACATTTACCTTTATATGTTCTAAATGTTTCGTCTTCTTCTAATAAACCGGTTGAATAGTTTGGATCGCTAGAATAACCAGTTGACAATGCTAAGAATCTTTCAAAAGCGGTATACATATCTGTTAAAGAACCACCAGTAATTCCACTAACAGCAAATGGAGAAAATTGCGGATTAGTAGATAATTTTCTTAAGTTTGATAATAAAGTTTCAAATTCTTCCAAGTTATTTGGAAACACAAAACCATTTTCTTTAAAAAGTGATTTGTTGTAAACTAAAGTCTCACCTGTACATCTAAATGGTACACTATAATAATTTCCATTATATTTGCCTAAATCCCAACATTCAGGATCTTCAAAAGTTGATGACCATCCTTCCATATAAGAATTAAGTGGCAAGCAAACATCCATTTGAGAATATCCATATACTTGTTTTGTCCAATAGAAAAATACATCAGGCAATGAACTTGACATAATTTGATTATTTAAATAAGTTGGAACATTGGAATAATCTGATACAATCGTTTCAATTTCTATATCGTCATTTTCAGCCATAAAATCATTTGTGATTTTTGTAAATTCACCAGCTGATTCACTCCAAATATGAAGAAATTTAATTTTCTGAATTTTGTCTCTACCAGGCCCTTCACCGCTTCCGCCTCCACATGAAGTTAAAGTTCCAATTAATACAGCTCCAACAAGAGCAAAAATAGAAGCAAATTTTTTGTTCAACATAACTATTTCTCCTTTTTCTTAATATAAATTTTAAAAATTACGATCGCTACTACTGAAATAATAAGTAGGATTGCGCCAGAATATAAAACAACCATCGATTCTAAGAATTCAGCTGTATCAGTTCGATTAACGACAAATTCTGGAATTTCGGTATTATATGTATAGTCATCATCTTTTGTTGGATATTTAGGCTCCTCAAAATATTTAATCCCCTTATAGTCTTTTAAATATTTCATTTCAAAATTATAAATTTCTGCATCTATATCCATGAAATTAGTGCCAAATGTTGGTATTAGAGACGAAATTTCAATATGAGCTTGAATTTCATCGTGAAGATAAGCACTAACATCATATGAAGTAATATCTAAATATCTTTTCCCATCAATAAAGGCCATTAAATGGTTGTTATAAATTAAAACTTCAAAATTATATTCAACATCATTATCAATTTTAAAATTAGCAACCATTTGCTTTGTAAAATCATACGGATTTGATGTAAAGAAATATAAACCAATATATTGATTTTTAGGGCAGACATTCACAGATATATAAACCGTTTGATTCATATACGTTGTTTTTCCAACAATTAATCCTAAAACACGATCAGATTCTTGGCTTTGTACTTTAAAATTAGCCTTATAATATGTATTAACTCCTTTTGTAGTGATTAATGTATCATCATTTAATATCAATTGATTTGAATTAAAATATTTATTGTTGAATAAATTGACAGCCCTTAACCAGCCACCAGTATATTCCATTTTTGCAACTCCGTTAGTGAAAGAAAATCCGTTCGGTTCACTATTTCTTTTATTGGATGACATTTTGAGTTCATCTAATTCAGCAATGTTTTCATTTGTTGATTCTCTGGCTTCGTCAAGTTCCTCATACTGATAAATAACCTTGTCATAACTGCCAGGTTTAATATATTGCATCGTTAGATCTTTTAATTCACAATCAATATCACAAAAATCTACTCCAATAGCAGGGATAATATTATTTACGTCTATTGTTTCCACAAAACTTGGATCTGTACTTTCATTTGGATCGTTAGAATAAGATGATAATGAAAGTATATTTTTATTATTAATTAAGATTGATAAAACACCATCTATTCTTTTAACTTCAAGTTTATATGTAAAATTATCAGCTATTGCCACACCTGAAATAGGTACCTTATAATACTGATCACCTTCAACACCGCTTTTTTTGTAATAATATAAAGCAACTTGCTTATCATAAGGGACAATATCAGCTGAAATATAAACATTTTCCCCGTTTGATAAAGTTGTTCTACCGATTATTATTCCAGCTGTTCTTCCTGACTTAGAATTTTTCCATTTCAAAGTAGCTGAATAATAAACATCTAAGGATTTTGTATCGGTGACTGCACCATTATAAAGTATCTCTTCTTGATCAATTAAAGGAGAGATTCGCAAAGTTCTAGAATGTAGCCATCCCCCCGTATATGTCATCGAGTAGACGCCATCTACATAGCTCATTCCATTTTCTTGCGAATCTCTAATATTATTAGAAAGTTCAGAATCATCAACTAAATTTGAACTCTCATCATAAGATATTTTTTTAATTAATACATTGTTTTGTATTGTTTTATTTAAATTTGAGCATGCAGAAAGAGGAATTCCAAAAAGCATTAAATTTCCAATCATTAATATTTTGTGAATTTTTTTCATCTTTCTGCACCTCAATTATAACATTATTCGATAATCCAACCACCAACCAATGAAGATCCTTCTAAAGAAGTAACATTGTAAGTTGATGATGAACCCGTTAAAGCAACTTCGT
>JAXDXW010000028.1:0-19482 GCA_034087725.1 Candidatus Onthovivens sp.
ACATCGCCAGACATTAAGGAGAAATGCAAAGCATCTGCGCAAGACGTCATTAAAGCATTACTTCCTTCTTTTACCTTTAAATTGAACCTATTTAAATAAAGATTTTTAGTATTTCCTGAAGTCAAGGCCATTCCAGCAGCTGAATTTATAGTAAAGTTCTCGAAGTAAATATTTTCACTATTATTAACAGTGACACCTCCTTGATCATATTGAGCAAATTGCAAAGAGGCTAAAGAATTAACTGGGCCTTCATTAATATTATTTTTAAAAGTTACCACGACTTCATAACCAGCATCAGTTTGAGTAATTGTATAACCACTAAATCCATCAACGACAAAGTTGCCTTCTTGACGAGGAGCTTTTGTGTAACGATCAAATTCAACATAGCTTCTTAAATTCTTCTTTTTAGTAAGTAAAGTCTGCGCTAAAGTATTAAATTCTTCATCAACTAATAAGGTTATTTGCTTATTGGCTGCATCAAATTTAGTAATTTTACATGTCATATTTGCAGCGACAGTTTGTCTAAAAGTAACATTTGCAAAATAAACATTATTACAAGAACTTAAATTCAAGTAACCTTTATAATTTAAATCAGAATAGTTAACTTCAATAACTGAATTATTTCCTTCAAAATAAACATTATTTAATCCATTAATCGTTAAAACATAAGGATTTGTTGATAAATCGCCATTTATTAAATAGGAAGCAGAATTTAATTTAATCTTAACTTTTTTGCTATTTTCAACTTCTTTTGCTAGATATAAAGCGCCTTGAAGACGAGTATAATCGTTTAATTCAGTAAATCCATATTTGGAAATATCATCTAAAGTCAATGAATCGACATCGATTATTACTCCATCAGCAAATTCACTATCTGCAGGAATTTCATAAAGTGGAGTTTGAGCTATATTTTTATGAACTCCAACATTATTAACATCACTTAATCCGTACTTTTCTTTAGTTTCAACATTTTCTAAAGCATATTCATCTTTATCGATTTCAGTTAAAAGAGTAGCTAAATCAGTTTTAGGAGCTTCAGCTTCGCTAACTGTTAAAATAAATGAATCGGTTTTTCCATTATGCGAAGTTGCAGTAATTGTAGTACTTCCAACTACTAAAGCTGAAAGCAAGGATCCATTAATTGAAGCAATTGATGGGTCAGATGAAGTAAAAGTTACATCTTTATTCGTAGCATTTTCTGGTAAAACTGTTGCTGATAAAGTAAGAGTTTCACCAACTTTCAATGATGTTGTATCTTTTGAAATTGTAACACTTTCGACATCAACATTTACTGGTCCAGAAGGATTATTATTACAAGATGAGAGAATAATACTTTGACCTAAAATTAAACTCGATAAAAGTAAAACTGAAACTGATTTTTTCATTTTATCTACCTCCTAAATTATTATTATTTTGAGTTATTGTATCTTCGTCGTTATTTGAACCAGTATGAAGAATTTTGTATCCATCATTTACTTTATCAAATAACGTATAATTGTCGTAAACATCGACATTTTTACTGTCTCTAACATATACAGAATAGTTCTTATTTGAAGTTTCGTAGAATAAATTATTTCTAACTTTTATATCTCCACTTCCTCTTAAATAAACAGTATTTCCTGTATCTTTATAGAAGAAATTGTTATAAATTTCGACATTCTTTAAACTGCCTTGTTCACTTCCTTTACTTCCATAAGTGAATACTGAAATATCATCCCAACATTTTAAGAATTTTGTATTTTTAATTACAACATTTTGAGGAACAATCGCTTCTTTAAAAACGTCAGCGACACCTAAAACTTGAACTGCACCCATATTTACATTCTCAAAAGTACAATTTTCAATAATTGAATCTCTTCCTTGCAATAAAATTCCTCTATTTCTCTTATTTTTAATTACTGAGTTAGTTAATCTTAAATGTGTAGCTTTAGTTACATTACCTAATAAATAGCCAACATAAGATCTGTCACCTCTTGGTAAACTTTTATCCAACGTTAAATCAAAAGTTGATCCGTTTTTAACTACTTCTTTAACAGTATATTGGTCTTTAAATCCAATAGTTGTTGGATCATAAACTTCAACTATATCACCAGCTTCAAAGTCAATTACAACTTCTGATTGGGTTTGGCTGACTGTTGCAACATTGCCAACTGTTGAATTAATACTTGTGTAGAAAGATTTGATATTTAATCCATCATCGTGACTTCCTTCAATAATACAATTAGATATATTTAATCGACCTTCTAATGCACATGTATGAATTATATCTGCAGTGCAAGTTAATAATCTTGAAGTTGAAGGTTCGCGAATAAAATTCATACGATTTAAATTGGCATTTTTACCTTTATCAAATCTAATTCCCATTCCAGCTGCAACGTAAGTTGTTACATCTTCAATATATGTATCGTCACAATTTGAAAAGGAAAATCCAAAATATTCGTAAACTGTAAATCCAACTGCAACTATTGTTCCGATGTCCGGAGTTTTATATGAACAATACGGAAAACTCTTAGACAATGTAACAAATAAAGTGTTATTTGTAGAAGGTGAAAGATTAGTTACACCTGGGTTGTAATATAAATTTCCAGCTCTATTTGGCACATAAGATTTAAATTCATCATCGTAATAATATTCAGCATACGAGGATGTTTTATTATTATTCCATTGGGTATAACGAGGATTAGAAATATCGAATTCATCGTTAACTTTTACTTCAATTGTTGCTGAAGTATCAGTTTCACTAACACCGATTATTTGGCCTGCAATAGTAGGAGATGGGTCCATGTCGAACTTAATACTATTAATATGTAAGTTTTTACATCCACTTCCTTTTATATAAGTCATCCATCCTGAATAAACAAATTTTGTATCTTTCTTTCCGACTAAATAAAGATTTTCAATTGCAGGTACTGTTATTGTATTTGAAAAAGAATAAGTTGCATTTTCAAAAGAAATTATTTTATTTCCTTCTACGTCTTTAATTGATTCAATTAAATTAATTAAATTTCCACTATTATTTGTACCAGTTGGTGAAATATTATAATCAGAAGCGTAATAAACTTTACCCGAGTTAAAATCAACAGGATATAGCTCTTCGTTTTCTAATTTATCTTTATCAACACCAATATTTCCATTTTCTATTCCTAAAGTCGATGGTTCTACTTTTAAAGAAGATGAATAGGCTGAAGTTGAAAGAGAATTAATTATTGTATCTTTATCATCGTAGTCTTCAACTATTTTTCTTTCTTTAATTAATATATTGATAGAACTTTTTAATCCGCTATCCGAAATTGCAGTAATTTCAACAGTTCCAAAATATGAAGGTGTAAAAATATTATTTTCTACAGTTCCTAAAGATGAAGGATTTAACGAAAATACATAATTTTTGTTTGTAGCATTAGTTGGTGAAATATCCACCGTTAAAGTAGCTGTTTCGTCTAAATAAATTTCATATGCAGAAGATGTTAACGTAATCGAATCAACCTTAATTTCTGGGACTCCACCTTCTGCTTGGCATGAGCACAAGCTTGAAGCAAGTGCCGCCATCATAACTGGTAAAAATCTCTTAAAATTCATAATTAATATCTGGCTAACATTGTGTTATAAATACTTTCTAGCCTTTCTCCGTTATATCTTTTTATAGTTTCGATAAATTTTGCCCAATCGGTGTCATTATGAGGATTAACTCCACCTTCTCCTCTGATATAAGATGCTTCTAAATAATTAATTTGAGGATCAAGTGAGGCCTTAATTGTCGAAATTTCAGCATATTCATTACTTGTAAATTTATATTTAGCAGGTTCAGGTGTTTTTAAATACGGAACGTAAGTTTCACTTTGAGCGTTAAGTCTAGTCATTGTTTCATCATTCATTTTTCCGACAAATGAATTTGCCCAATAAAGTGCAGAACCAGAATTTACGTTTGGTGTAATAGTTGCGCGGTAATCTTCTGTTGTTCCGCTAAAATCTTCTGGTACTAGGAATGTCCAAGATGTATGTGCTTCATCGTCCCATTTCCAGTCTTCACCTTCTACTCCATAACTTATAAGTTGAGTTCCAAGCTCGCTATACATAATGTCAAGCAATCTAGCAACTTCACGAACATATGGACTTCCGGCGTATATACATGCACCATCGTTTTTAAAATATCCAAATCCCCAATGAATTTTTGTAGAAGAAATCGAAGAAGTTAAAGGTCCAACAACTTCATAATCCTCATCATATCCACCTTTTGAAGAATAACCTGTAACAATAAATGGAGCTGCAGCTGAGAAACTACCCAAAATTCCGTTATAACCTTTTTTAGCCATTTGAGAATCTGTTGTTGTTGAAAAAGTTGCATTATCCATCAAATTTTTAACTGATGGATTCGATGAATTTACATAATTCCACATATCATATGCAGTTTTAATATATTCGCGATAATTATTTGTTAATGGTACATATGTAAATTTTGAACCGTCACTTTCAAGTTCGCATCCATAACTTACATATCCATAACTTGCAAGAAGGAAATTACGTAAATATTCTAAAGATTTTGATGAAACAGGCACTTCGTCATAAGGATCACCATTTCTATTTGCGTCATAATTTTTAAAGCAAGTTAATGTATAAATATAATCATCAATAGTTTCTATATCTTTAGCATCTTTTAAATTTAAAGATGGATAGTCTTCTTGTAAATTATCAATCCATTTTTGATTTATAAACATTTTATATGTTAAATCTCTAGCAACATCTTTAACTGAAAGAGTCGAATACATTTTTCCATCATTTAAAGTTGCTGTACCAATAGCGCTTTCAGTATCGCTTTGAATATTAAAATTACTTTCGAGTAAAGCTTTATAATTTGGCATAAAATTATTAATTACATTGCCAATTTCACCAGTTACTCCAACATAATTATCATCGTTGAATGGAACATAAGCATTAAATCCGTTTTCTTGGAATTGAACTAATTCAGCAACAGAATTATTAAATAAAAATAAATCAGGTTTATAATTGCTATCTTCCCAAATTGCAGCTCTTCTATTTGTGTATGCAGATGTATCACAAGTTGTAAATTCAAATTTTAAATTAGTAATCTTCTCTAAATGTTTAAACATTTTTAAGGTATTAAATTCAGGATTACCTTGACTATGAGGTGCAAAAATTTTAATGGTAACTGGATCTTTAACTATTTGATAAGGATTATTTTCACTTCCTTGTGGTAAAAAGTTATCTAAATCGTAATTTACTTGATTACCACCACAACTAGTTGCAGATAAAACACAGCCTGCTAACAATGCAAAAGATAGAAATTTGTTGTTTTTTTTCATATTTGTCTCCTAACCTTTAACACCACCCATTACAACACCTTTTTCGAAGTATTTTTGGAAGAAAGGATAAATGATAAGTAATGGGAGCGATGAAACGACAATTGTAACATATTTAAGTTGTTCTTCTTTTCCAACTTCAGTACCGCCTCCGATTGAGGAATTATTTGATACAAGCATGTCTTGCAATACTCTTTGAAGTGGATAAAGAGATGAATTCTGAATATATAACAATGAATTAAAGTAATTATTCCAATAACCAACTATTGCATATAAAACCATTACAAAGATAATTGGTCGAGAAAGTGGCAATATTACACGGCAGAAAATACCAAAATCACCACAACCATCAATTCGTGCAGCTTCTTGGAGTTCATAAGGAATTGAAGTTTCCATGTAAGTTCTAATAACAATAATATTGAAGACACTAACACAACCTGGAATGATAATTGCCCATATCGTATTTAACATATGTAATTTTGAAATAAGCAAATATGTAGGTATCATTCCTCCGCTAACAAACATTGTTAAAACAAGGAATAAATTAATAATTTTACGACCTTTAAAATCTCTTCTAGATAAAGGATAGGCACAAAGCATTTGTAAAGAAACTTGAATTACAGTACCTACAAATGTATAAAACAATGAATTTCCAAATCCTCTCCACAATTTGTCTTCTGCGAAAACTTCTTTATACCCTTCAATTGAGAAATCAACAGGAAATAATCCAACATTTCCAGCAATTACTTGATCAACACTTGAAAAAGAACAAGCAATAACATGAATTAAAGGAAGCAAAAACATTACAGCAATTGCTCCCATTAAGATATTAATTACCCAATCAAAAATTTTATTGGTGTTTATTCTTCTTTTAGCTACCATAATGAATTATCACTCACTTTCTTAGATACAAAGTTAGCAATGCAAAGAATTATAATGTTAATTACACTGTTAAATAATCCAATTGCTGTCGCGTATGAATATTGAGGCATTCCATAATCTGGGAAGGAAATTCGATAAACATATGTTGAAATAATTTCAGATTTAGAAAGGTTAGTTGATAATTGCATCAAATAAACTTTTTCAAATCCAACATTTAATATATTTCCAATAGACATAATAAACATAATGACTGCTAAAGGTATAATCGCTGGTAAATTAATCGAAAAAACTCTTCTAAGTCTTCCAGCACCATCAATTTTTGCAGCATCGTGAAGATTTGGATCAACATTAGCTAATGTTCCCATATAAACAATGCTCCACCATCCTAAACCTTGCCAAACCCCGCTAATAACATAAATAGCGGCAAAAGCGTCAGGATCTTCCATCATACTGCCTTGTGTATACCCGAAAACTTTCAAAATCTTAGTAAAAATTCCACTATCAACATCAAAGAAAACAAAAAGCATGCCAACTAAGACAACCACTGAAATAAAATATGGAGCATACATTATAAGTTGAATTAACTTTTTATATCTTTTTCCTCTAACTTCATTTAAAAATAGAGCGTATATAATAGGTAAAATAGAATTAAAAACAATAGATAATAAAGAAAGAACTAATGTATTAGATAAAATAGTTAAAAAATTTGGATCAGTAACAAAGTTATAGAAATGTTTAAAACCATTCATACTAGTCCAAGGAGAACCCCATATTCCTTGGAAAGAATTGTAATCTTTAAAAGAAATAATTAATCCTTCTAATGGCATGTAATGGAAAATAAATATATAAACTAAGGTAGGAAGAGTCATCAAAAAGAGAGTAATTCCATATTTAGAATAAAGTGACTGACTTTTAGGTTTTCTAATTAAGTCTTCCCTTGTTAATTTTAATTCATTTACTGTTTCCATATTTGTAAGCGCTTTCATTATAGACTTTTGCATATTTTACCTTGAATAGATTTTATTTACTAAACTATATACTTTTTTGACATTTCAGTATAAGATATATTCAAAAGATATGGAAAAAATTGGACTAAAAAAAGATTTATCTTGGTCATATGTAAGTAAACCACCGAGCATAATTTTTTCTCCTCTCGTTGTAGGATATGAAAAATGTAAAGCTTCAAAAAGCACGATTTATTCATCAAAAAATTGTTATGTAATTCATATCATTATGGGAGGAAAAGGAAGAATTACTACAAAAAATAATAAAGTTTATACTGCGTCTAAAGGCGATATGTTTATTATGCAGCCTTATTCAAACTTCTCCTATCGCCCAGATAGAAAAGCACCACGGTCCTATGTTTGGGTCGAATTTAATGCTGAAGGAATTAAGTCTTTACTTAAACAAATAAATTTTTCTGAAGATAATTTTATATATACTTTAGAAGATCCATCTATTTTTATCAACGAAGCTTTGAATATGATAAATGAAGACACCGGATGCTCTGATGAAGGCCGATTTTATTTAATTTCGTCATTTCTTTTCAGAATTTTTAAGATTTTGACCGATAAATTTTCAATTTCTCAAATTGATTCTCAGACAAAACAGCAAAATACAATTTCTAAAATTGTCAAATATATTAATATTCATTACACTAACCCAGATTTAACAATTGAAAAAATTGCTAATGAATTTTATTTCACTGCACCTTACTTATCTAGATTGTTCAAAAGTGAAATGGGCATTTCTCCAATGCAATATATAATTAATTTAAGAATGTCAAAAGCTATTGAATTAATAAAACATCATGAATTTACGATAAGTCAAATATCAGAAACTGTCGGATATAAAAATCAATTCTATTTCTCAAAAGAATTCAAAAAATTTTATAGCGACTCCCCGACAATTTATAGAAAAAAATTAAAAAACGAAGAGTAATTTATCGCTCTTCGTTTTTAAATGTGGATGAATCTAGAATTGAATCAGAAGCAACAGAGTTATTTTTAATGTCTTCTTTATAATCATTTACTTTTTTGTCATTTACAATTCCTAAATTACGCAATTTTGTATCCACAACACGGGTTGAAGTTAAAAGATCATTAATCGATTTTTTATCATGTCTAGCAATAATAAATATGAGATTAATTATAGGTAAAATAAACATAATAGCACTGATGTTAAACATCGATACGGATGTTGTTCCGATTGTAAAAAGTGGATACATCCAACCACTATTATTCCCGCCCGCTAAGAACATCGTAATGACCATTGATGGATAAAATAGAATTAAAGATATTAAATTTCGAATTATGTTTTGAGGTATTGACAATGTATACCCTTCATCATCAATTATATCCAGTTTAAAAATCCACATTCCTAAAGTCTTACCTTTTAAAATCAATGATGGAAGCATCAAGATTAAAAGGTAGGCAAGAATATAGCAAGAAACTGAGATTGCACTTATTGAATATGAAAGTGATTGATAATTTTCTCGATAAATTTTGTAGTTATCTAAAAATCTAGAAGAGGCAGTTAATTGAGCAGATTGTTTCTCCCACACAGTTTTAAAAGTTTGAATTAAATAATTATAAGATGTTAGCCCGTTTTCGAGATTCTCTTCATTATTAAATAAGTATCTATAAACATTACAAGCTATTTCACTTTTTAAATAAGGAAATTCATCTTCGCTATCATAAAGAAAAATATTGCCAACTTCATTATCTTTCAAGGTCTTGATGAAATAATATTTTGGCTCCATTCCATCAAAATTGACAATGTCATTAGTTTTACCATTATAAGTGTTATATTCAGGACAATAATACATATAAAAATAGGCTAATTGGTCGACTGAAAAACTAGCTCTTTCTTGACTAAAACCCTCTAAATCTTCAACATTTATGTTAAATTTGACAAAAGTTAAAGGATCTTTATCATAGCTTAAAAGAATATGAGCATATGCGTAACGAGCAAATACCTTGTTCATATCGTCAGGTTTTATATAGTCTTTGTTTTCATTTTCAGAGAAAGAATAAATATGTGCTTCTTCTTCAATCTTATAACATTCAATTCGATGAGATTCTAAAACATCATATCTATTTTTATATGAACTAGTATTTTTAAATATTTCATTTCCTGAAATAATACAGCAAAACGAAAGTACCATCAAAAACAAAGAATCTAAAAGTGAAGAATAAATTCTTTTCTTTGTTGGAGCTTGATCGCAATTAAAATTTTTTGAGACGTTTCTATTTTTCTTTTTCATTACTTAATTAACTTAGTTGAAACTTGATCAAATATATGCGATCTTTCTAAATCAAAAATAAATTTAATAGTTTCACCTACATTAATAATATGCTTTGCGCTTAATTTTGCCACTATTTTTTCTTCACCAAAATAAGAATGCACAAAATACTCATGACCTAATAATTCCGCAACAACAACCTCTTGATTAAATTCTTGTGATAAACACGAAGATTTTTCTACATGTGAAGATTCATAAATATCTTCAGGTCTAATTCCAAATAATAATGGATATTCTTTTTCTTTTTCATATTCATCATATTGTTTAATTGCTTCTTCTAAATAAGTAAGTCTTTCATTACTCTTTAAAACAATTTCTAAGTCGTTTTGCAACTTCTCGATTTGTTTCTTTATATCATCAGTTTTTTCCTGCTTTTCTAAATTAGAAATTGACTCTAAAATCTTATTTCTTTCATAGAAATTAGCTAATATTTCTTCTTTTTCTTTTAAACAATTAATTTTTTCATCTTTAAAGAATTTTTTATTAGCTTCAACAAAAGAATCTGGCAATTGAATTTGTATACCATTTTTAAATGTAAAAATATCGTTTTTCATTGTGCCTTCAAGCAAATTCATCGCAGGTGAACCAATGAAAGTTGCAACGAAAACATTAGCAGGATGATTATATATTTCGCTTGGTGTACCAATTTGTTGAATGTAACCCTTTTTCATAACCACAATTCGAGTAGCCATTGTCATAGCTTCTGTTTGGTCGTGAGTAACATAAATCGTAGTTGCTTTTAGTTTATTATGAAGTTGAATAATCTCACTTCTCATTTGAACTCTAAGTTTTGCATCAAGATTAGACAAAGGTTCATCCATTAAGAAAACTTTGGCGTTTCTAACAATCGCTCTACCCAAAGCTACACGTTGACATTGACCACCAGATAAAGCTTTAGGTTTACGGTCTAAGTAATCTCTAATTTGTAAAATATCACTAGCCTCTAATACACGAGATTTAATCTCTTCTTTAGGTAAATGTCTATTTTTATAAACATCAACAGGAGTAATTGATAAATAATCGATTTTCTTTTGAGCTTCGTTAATGTCAGCTTCAATAGATTTAATTTTGACTTCTTCTATTCCTTTTTCTTTGCATTCTTCTAAAAAAGCACTTAGTTGTTTAACTTCTCTATTTAAATCTCTGATTAATCCTTTATTTATAGCCTTTAATGGCTTACCGTCCTTATCAAAGATTTGTGTAGGTACTTTTCTTATTTTTAATCCAAAAGCCATATTTCCAAAAACAGTCATATGAGGATATAAAGCATAGCTTTGGAATACCATGGCGATATCTCTATTTTTTGGCTCTAAATCATTAGCATAAACACCATCAATATATAAATCTCCAGCAGTAATATTCTCTAAACCGGCAATCATTCTTAATGTAGTAGATTTACCACATCCTGAAGGTCCAACAAAAACAATAAATTCATGTTGTTTAATCTCTAAATTAAAATCGAAAACAGCTTGGACCTTATTATCATATATTTTATTAATATGTTGTAATGAAATATAGGAATCTTTTGGAGCAATTTTTCTTCCTTTTTTATTTTGTTTTTCTTTTGCGACCATTTCTTTATAAATGTGGTTGCGTTGGTTTTCGAGAGCTTTAGCCTTTAATTTTTCGGCTCTTTTTTCAGAATTATTATTAAACATAAAAGCACCTTTTTAAAATTTGTTTTTTTCATTATATTTTTTTGAAAATAAAAAAATCAAGAATATACATATTATAGTTAAAAAATATAATAAAAAAGATAAAAAAATATATTAATTTTCATTGTTATTTAATTATCTTATTAAGGCTATAAAAATTGTATAGATATGTTAAAAACCAAATCTTTTTTTAAATAGATTTTATTTTTTCAAGTTTTTTCCTTTTAAAATTTTATATTTTGTTTTCATTAATAATATTCAAACAGGAGCTCTTATGACAAAACTATTTATAAATGCAAAAATAATAGATGTTTTTACTCTCTCAATAATTGAAGGAAATGTTTTATTAAATAATAGCGGAATAATTATTGGCGTTGGAGACTATTTCGAAGGTGATGAAATAATCGACAGTAAAGGGAAATATTTATGTCCAGGTTTTATTGATGGGCATAGACATATAGAAAGTTCAATGCTTCTAACTTATCAATTTACAAAAGTGTCTTTACCTCACGGAACAATCGCAATAGTTGCAGATCCTCATGAAATTAGCAATGTAAGTGGATTAGAAGAATTAGCTTTTATGCTCTCTTCAAGCGAAAACTAAACACTTTCTATATATTAACTATTTTATGTTACCAAGTTGTGTGCCATCTACAAAATACGACGAATCGCTTACTAACTTAACATCAGAACATCTAAAATTGTTTTACAGCCTTCCTAGAGTTTTAGATCTAAGCGAAGTAATGTCTTATTCAAAAATTCTCAATAAAGATAAAGAATTGCTTAAGAAAGTAAATGATGCAAAAGAAGCTAACAAAATTGTTAATGGCCCTGCCCCTTTATTAACTGTTAAAATTTTGGTAAATATATTTCCGCTGGTATTCAAAGTGATCATGAATATTCTTCTTTTGAAGAAGCAAAAGAAAGAATTCAAAAAGGTCAATATATAATGATTAGAGAAGGTACTAGTGCTCGTAATTTAGAAGGTTTAATTAATTTATTAGATGCTCCCTACTCTGATAGATGCATGCTCGTAGCGTATGATAAGCACGCAAAAGATTTGATGGCTAATGGACATATCGATTATATAATTAGAAAATGGATAAAATTTGGAAAAAGTCTGCAAAAGTCAAATATTTTTAAAATTCGTATAAGCAAAATAGTTGAGTGAAAATGCTAATAATAATATTAAAATAGTAATCAAGGGAGGATAGAAAAATGAAAGTAGCAGCTTCTATTTTTACATGGATTGGGGTTATACTAGGAATTATTACGAATGCAGTTGTTGCCTTTGGTGATACATCAAATATCTTAATCGACGCCGGATTTACTACAGAGTTTGTAAATTCATATATGCATATTTTTAAAACAACTGCGCTAGTACTTTTTATTGTTTTTCTAGTTGTTGATATTGGAATAGCTCTATGGAGAGAAATTAGTGTAAGAAACGGAAAACATGTACTAGTTGGAATATTTACTTTGATTTGTGTTTCATTTCTTGGAGGATTATTTACATTACTTATAAAAGAAGATAGATCACAAGAGGTGTAATTTTTGTTTAGATAAAACTAAAATTACCTTTGGATTACCATATTCTTTATACAAAAATTGTCTAATACTTTCAAAATGTTCTTCAATTTCATCGGAGGACATTTTTTTATTTGGAAATAAACAAACATAAATAACTCCTTCAATTGGTGAATATGAAAAGTAAACATCAAAAATGTCAAAATTAATAAAATTATTTTTAATTAATTCAGCTATTTTTTGCTCATCTTCTACCAGTCTTCTTCTATCGGATAGTATTTTTGCCTGTTTCGATAGCTCTTTTATCGGTGCATATAAATATATGATAGATAAAATAATAACTATAACTGAATCACCAATAGCTTTTAAAGCTTCATTAGGAGAAAAATAATTAAATAATAAAAGGCTACCAACAGCAAATAGAGTTACAAGACCATCATATATGCTAGATTTAATTTCAATCTTAATCATGTCGCTGCCTGAAGGTATTTTTCTATTGCAATAAGAGTATATTAGAGTAATCAATAAGCAGCTGCCAATCATCAAAGATGCGTAAATAATAATTAATTTATAATCTAAGTTTACTGTATTAATATCATAATTAATAAAATAAGCAATTATTGTACCTAAACCAGACACAATAGATAAAAAAATGATCAAAATCATTAAAATAGCTCTTAAAAATAAAAAAATATTTTCGAGAGTCCGCCTTCCTAAAGGATATTTAGATGATGCTTCTTTTTGCATATCTTTGCTAATCAGCAAAGAGACAATAGTAGAAATAACAAGAATAGTTGAGATAAGACCATCTAAGAGTAGAGATTTTGAGTTTGTAAGGACAAAAAATAAAATACCTAAAATTGACGAAAAAGCGTTAATTATTATGCCAGATATAAGGGCTTTTTGTTCATAGTTCAACTTACCACCTCCATTAAACTTTCGGCGCCAAATTAATTTCTACAAATAAAATTATTAGCTACTATTAGTGTATTATATTCTAATTATTAAAGCAAATTTAAAACCCTAAAAATATTTTTGAAAACCGTAAAAATAATTGAGTTTTGCAAGGTTTTCTCTTAAATTTAAGACTTTTATAGTTTATTAACAATTCCAGAAAATAATAAATTTGAATAAGAGCCTTCGATGAAATAAATGAATGGTCTATCTACTACAAAATCCAAATAAATGTCTGTGTATTCTTCATTAGGGCCAGCTGATCCACAGGTTTCTACAACTGTCACAGCTGCGCCTTCGACTCCAGTTTTATTAACATTCAATTTAGTAGTGTGTTGAATTTTTGAAACCTTCATTTCTTGATCACTCAAAGGATAAAAATCATTCGATAATTCAAATATTTTTGAAACATTGTTTTCGATTAAAAGATTATTCAATTTAACATCACTTTCGCAAGTAAATTCTGGAAATAAACATCTGGTATGGTAGATTTCTTTTAATTCTTCAGACACTGTTTCATACGATAAATTCCTAATTTCTTCATAATATTTACTTGATAAAGTTGTGTTTAAGCTATTTGTATCAAAAGGAACAATAAAATAGAGTTTTAATTGTGATTGTAATTTTGAGTAAAACCCTTTGTATGATTCTGTTTCGAAAGATTTTCCTAAATAATAATCGCCTTGTAATAACTTACTTGTCCTTTTACTCCCATCAGAATTATGTAATTCATAATTTTTGCTTGTTAAAGGTAAATCGTTATTTATTTTCCACAAATCCTTTGCATATAAAACATTTACAAGAGCTATCAAAGTTTCTGTTGATAGATCAAAATTCTTGTTTATTAAACCATCTGTATTTTTTTTGACATAATCAGTAAAATCCTTATTAGCATTAACATTATCGTTTACAAAATCAGCATGAAAACTATCGGCAAAATATTCATTTGATAAAATATTTAACACGCCTTCTTTTGGCCCAAAGGATTTATCAATCCAAAGTGAATTCATCATGGATTCTTTCGAAATCATCTTATTATCGATCTTATACTCAGTATTTAATGTTCTATATAATATTTGAACACCCTTTCGAATTTCTTCTGAATCCATCTCTAAAAAGTTTAAGATCTCCTCTTTAGATTCTCCTTCTACGCATTCGCTCAACATTCCTAGTGCCATAAAAACGGAAGCAGGTGAAACACAATTATTATCTTTTGAATTATTAAACTTATTTTCGAATAAAGCGCAAAATTTTGAATAGAAATTATTTAGTTTGTTAAGAAAACTTAAATACGATTCTTCTTTTGTTTCACTGTAAGAAACGCTTATATCTTGAGCTCTGCTTTTCAACTTAACTGTACTTGATGAATAAGAACAAGAGCAAAGATAAAAAGCGATATTCAAAAGAAATAAAGGCTTTTTTAGTTTCATAATATACCTCCCTTTTCTTTACAATATAAAAATAAATAAGAATAATCTATAAACAAAAAATATAAAATCTATATTTTAAAAAATAAAAAAACTAAATTTTTAATATAAAACCCTGCAGAATTCAACTTAAATTTTAAATATAAGAAAGTGAAATTTTTTAATATCAATAAAAACTCACTCAAAATAATACTGGTTATAATTAGCTGTCATTTTACAAATTCTTTTCTCTTTTCTTTAAGTTTTTTAGTTTCAAAAGTGTCTCTTTTTCACTAAATATTGTAAAATATAAATATGGCGACAATTAATGATGTAGCAAAGTTAGCAGGAGTATCAAACGCTACTGCTTCTAGAGCATTAAGAAATATAGGAAAAACAAAAAAATCAACGATTTTAAAAGTACAAAAAGCAGCTAAAGAACTTGGATACGTCGTAAACATCACAGCGCAAACTTTAAAAAATCATTGTAAAGACAAAGTCGGTTTTATTGTGTCGGATATTAATAACGATTACTACCACCAAATTCAATCTATAATTCAAGATAAACTACATTCAATCAATTACGAACTTTCCATTTCATTTTCAAGTGAAAATCCAACCGATGAGAGAAAAAGTTTCAAAACATTAATTGGCATGGGAGTAAATTTTATATTTTTTACTCCGACTTGCTCTACCAATAAAGATTTAATCGAAATAGCATACAAAAATAATATTCAAGTCATTCAATTGTTTCGAAAAATTTACGATGATGTGCCTTGCATTATAAATAACGATGAAAAAGGTACTTATTTAGCTGCTAAACAACTATTTAATTTAAACTGCAAAAATTTATTACTTTTAGATGTTAATTATGAACACATTCTATATAAAGATGTTTCACCTTCAAGAAAGAAAGGCTTTTTACAAGCACTAAATGATTTTTTAATTAATGGAAATGTAATACATATAAATATTGTAAATCATGACTCAAACGAGATAATTAAGGCGATAGAAAAATATAAGCCAGATGGAATAATTGCTTCAAACGGAGATTTTGGTTTCGATGTTCTCCACTACTTTGTTACTAATCGAATTAAAAATATAAAACTTATATCTTTTGATGATAACAAATGGTTCGAATTATTAAACATTCAATCAATAAAACAAGATAACGAAAAAATTGCTAACGCCATATTCAGTTTTATTAAAGAAGAAAAAGGATTCACAAATGATTTAATCATTGATGAATCCTTAGTAATTAGATAAATTTTGTTACCTATTTTTTTAATCCTAGAGTAAATATTGCACTTGCTTGTAATACATCATTAGCGTAAAGCTCACCGGTTGCTGTTAATGTATAATTGCCTTCAGCATAAGTTACTTTATCCGCTGTAATTTTGTGTGAAAAACTACCAAGTGAACCCTTCATTGATGCATTATGAAAAACAAAAGCTTGATAATCACCTGCGGTTGAACTGTTTTTGTATAATTTAACATTATTAGCGTCGACTACGACAGCTAAAGCTAAAAATACATTAACATCGGATTCAACCATATAACCACCGTGAATAGGTTCAGTTGTAAAATCCATTCCTTTTGGGAAAGAACCCGAAATTCTCGAATAAACATCATCTAAAGATTTAATTGTTTCATCATAACCAGAAACTGTTTGAAAATAAGTTTCTTCGCTCAAGCCTTCTGAATAAGTAGCACTAATAGAAGAGTTAAATTTCAAATTATTTCCAATAATTGCGTTGCCAGTTGAACCAGTACAGCCAGCTAATAAAAATGGACAAGCCAATAAAATTAATGTTTTCTTTTTCATACTTAATTCCTTCTTTTTAAAATATTATAGTATTTTTATTATTTTTAAAATTCAATTCAATTGCCTATATTAATTTAAAAAGTGAATATTTTGAAATATAACCCTTTAAAAGTCCACTATTTTTTTCGATTTTAATAAATATTGCACAATAAAAAAATTGTTTCATTTTGTACTTTTTCGTATTTATTACAAAATGTTACTTTAAAAAACTAAAGAAGATTCCAATATGGAATTAATTTATCAATACATATATTACTGACTAAAGCACTCTTGTCTGAATAAAAATATGAGTCATATTTCTCATTTTTCATGGACGTATGACCTGTTAACGAATATTCATCATCAACAAAAAACTCAATAATTTCACCATCAATACTCATATAAATATCATAATTATTTTTATTTGGTATTTCTAAAGTTGAATTAATTTTATGTTTTAAATCATAAGGTGAAGATATTTGCATAAATGCTTTACCGTTTTCTTTTATAATACTTATTTTATAAATATTCTCACCTTGCTTTAAAACATAACTAAATTCACTGGAATCTTTCATTTCAAGATTAAAAGATACAAAATTTCTGTCTAAGTCATTAAGTAAAGCTTTTTCACCATTAACCTGTAACGAAGGAATTTGCAAAATATTTCCGTAATTTATCTTCTTTCTAAATCCAGGATCCATTCTTCCACCTAAACTTCCATCTTTGTGCGTTACAACTTCTCTTGGTAAATTTAGATATCCACCCCGTGGTGACCAAGGCATTGTGTCATATGTTTTAGGTATCCATCCAAACATATAAACTTTCTCTAAAACATTAAAAACTCTTGCAGCACACAAATCTTCACCATCCAAAAAAGAAAATTCTTTATTCAAAAAATCAACGTCCATAATATCTTTATTTTCATCGCCTATCCAATATTGAAGTGGTCCGACTTGATGAGCGGTATTATAAGCTACAGACACAAAAGCATACCAACGATTACCAATTTTCATAATTGATGGACATTCAGGCAAATTTCGATCATACGACAAAGAAACTGGATTGCCTTCTTTTTTCCGCAATAATCCTAATTCATCTTCACTAGTGTAAATAACTAAATCGCTAGTTTGTTTAATACTATCAAATTGATAGTAACAACCGGCAATTAGTAAGAATCTTTTATTTTCCTCGTCATAAATTAAAGCATTATCTCTAATCATTTTATACTTTGATAAATCGATAAATCGTGAAACATCATAACAAAGGCTTAAATTTCCATTTTTCTTATAATATTCCCGTATATCAAAATTATTTTCTTCTGGTATATTTGTGTAAGTTAAAAAGTCAAAAGATAGATCTAAAGCATACTTATAGTCATTAAGTTTTGCATTATCTGTCCATAAATACATCATGTATAAAGTCATGCTTTTTTCGTCGAAATATGGATAAACATCACCATAATATTTATTAAAAGGTGTTAAATGATATAAGAAAAAATCGTCTCGATCAAAAGCAACAGATGGATTTAAAGAAGCAATAGTTTTTTCTGAATCAGATTTTAAAACAAAATAGATTTCATCCTTTTCTTTAACTGCAGTCAAAGTTTCGATATATAAGTTGTCTCCCTTTTTATAATCAACGCTTTTAAGTAAAAAATTATTTTTATATATTAAAAAACTTCCACTCCCATCAGAAATTTTTAAATTTAGGTATAGTAAAACAGAATCAGCTTCTTTATAAGAAATATATTTAAATGATGCAGAATAATTTTCATATGAAGTAACTTCTTTTTTAGAAATTCTTGCTTTATTTCCAATAAAAAAACTATCTGTTGAAGAAAAAGTCATTTTAGAAAAAGACGAAGATACTTCATCTTTTTCTAAAAAATACCATGAATTATATCCGTTTTCGTGAGTAGTAGAAAAGCCATAACTTGCACTACTTTTCGTATACTCACGAAGTGGATATACTTTTTCTTCGCTTTGATATAAAGCGTCGTAATTAAAGGTATCTTGTTTCATTGAATTACATCCTCCTAAAGGTATTATTAAGGAAAGTAATCCAAGCGTCGTAAACAAAATACCTTTATTTTTCATAATTTATTTATTATTTTTCCTTTCTCTTTTTACTATATAGCATTAATCCGCCAGCTGCTAATGCTAATGCAGAAAGAGCAATACTTGTTGCAGCAATTGAGCCACCACATCCTTTTTTCGATGAAGCAGGAGCATCAGCTGTAACTGTAACTGTCTTTGTTGCAGAGAGAATATCTCCAACTTTACAATAAATTTCATAAGTTCCAGTAGTTGTAGGTGTGAATGTTAAAGTCTTTGTATGAGTTGATTGTAACTCACCATTGATATACCAGTCAAAACTTTCAACTACAGCATCAAATGGATTTATAACTGCATTAATTGTAATAGTTTCGTTAACTTTACATTCAGTTGCAGATAAACTTAAAGAAATACTTTCAAGTGGTGAAGGTGGTTCAACTAAACCGCCAGTCTTAATATCTTTAACTTTTAAAGGAATGTTCTTTCCATCTGCTGATGACCACCAGTTCATTGATAAACCGGTTGGAACTGTAATTGATGGGAGAGTAAAGAATAATACAGGTGTATCATTTAATGAAACA
>JAXDXW010000029.1:0-10158 GCA_034087725.1 Candidatus Onthovivens sp.
TCGATGTCGGCTCATCACATCCTGGAGGGGAAGTACCTTCCAAGGGTTTGGCTGTTCGCCAATTAAAGTGGTACGCGAGCTGGGTTCAAAACGTCGTGAGACAGTTTGGTCCCTATCTGTTGTGGGCGTAGGAAGTTTGAACGGACCTGTCCTTAGTACGAGAGGACTGGGATGGACATGGCAACGGTATATCAGTTGTTCCGCCAGGAGCATGGCTGAGTAGCTGCCCATGGAAAGGATAAAAGCTGAAAGCATCTAAGCTTGAAGCCTACCGTAAGATGAGACTTCCCATTCGCAAGAAGTAAGTGCCCTTGAAGACTACAAGGTTGATAGGATAGAGATGTAAGTGTTGTAAGGCATTTAGTCGACTATTACTAATAGCACGAGGACTTAATTTCAAAGATTTAAGAAATCACAAGTCAGATTTTAGGTGAAAGAACATAAAAACAAATATCTAGTTTTCAGAGAACATATTTAAGAGTATAATTACCCTTGACAAGAAGTCTGGTGACGATGACGCAGTGGACACACCTCTTCCCATCCCGAACAGAGAAGTTAAGCACTGTAGTGGCGAAGGTATTGAGTTTCAAGAGAATAGCAAGTCGCTGGGCTTTTTTCTTTTGTAAAAACTAAAAAATTAACTTTTTTGACCTCTTTTTGGTTGAAATAAAATATTATATACAAATATATTTTATGATATAATATTGTCATGGTAGCATCAAAAGAATCAAATAGCCTCGACACTATTGACGTCAAGGTTAATTTAAAAGACATCGCAAATATTATTGGACATATATGCGATAATAGTTATGGCGTAGTTGGACTTACAAAAAGTAAGAACATTAAAGATACTATTGCTACTATTTTAAATAGCGACAATTACATCGAAGGTATATTTTTAAAGAAATTTCGCAATAAATATATCGTCGATGTACATGTTGTTATTGTTTACGGGGTCAAAATTACTGAAGTTGTCAATGAATTAAGTAAACATATTTCTTATGTTTTAGAAAAATACTTTGGAAAGATTTTTTCAAAAATTAATATTTACGTAGAAGAACTCAGAGTTTTATAACCCCATAAATTGAGGTGAGTTTATGAAATCTATTAATAGCGAGTTATTTAAGAGGATGCTTTTAAGTGGAGCAAATAATCTTTATAATAGCTATCCAGAAATTGATGCATTAAACGTGTTTCCTGTTCCAGATGGAGATACCGGAATGAACATGAATTTAACTATGCAATCTGGATCAAAAGAAATATTTAATCGTAATGATAATGATATATATAGCATTGCAAAGGTCTTTTCAAAAGGCTTATTGATGGGCGCTAGAGGCAACAGCGGAGTTATTACTAGCCAAATTTTTAGGGGAATTGCTGATGGTTTAGCTGGTAAAACATCTATTGATGCAGTTGACATGTCTTATGCTTTTTCAAATGGTGCTAAAGTTGCATATAAAGCTGTAGTTAAGCCAGTTGAAGGAACGATTTTAACTGTTATTAGAGAAAGTAGTGATGCCTTAGCATCTAATGTTAATTCTTCCATGAGTGTTGAAGAAGCTTTTTCTATTCTTTTAGATGAAGCAAGAGAATCTTTGAAAAGAACACCAGATTTATTACCTGTTTTAAAAGAAGTGGGTGTTGTAGATAGTGGTGGTGCTGGTTTAATTAAAATTTTGGAAGGTATGTTTTTAGCCTTAAAGAAAGAATTTGTCGAAAAAAATGAAGCTACTGCTGTTGAATTAAAGGGTGCTGCGCAAGTTGCAGCCGATGAAGAAAATGATGAATTTGGATATTGCACTGAATTTATTCTTCGTTTAGGACCAGACGCTGTTAAAAAGCCATTTCAAAAGAATAGATTTACAAGCGTGTTAAACAGCCATGGTAACTCTCTTGTTGTAGTTCAAGATGAAGATATTGTTAAAGTTCATGTTCATACTTTAAATCCTGGAAATATTCTCTCTTATGCTCAAAATTTTGGTGAATTTATTAAATTAAAGATTGAGAATATGACTGAACAGCACAATGAAATTTTGATAAATGAAGCTTCAAAATCTCTAGACGAGAAATCTGCAGCTGCAAAATTAAAAGATGCACCTCTTGCAGCTCCTAAAGTTGAACAAAAAGAATTTGGAATTATCGCAACAAGCGTTGGAGATGGTGTAGATAATTATTTTAGAGAATTAGGCATAGATGAAATTGTAAGTGGTGGTCAAACTATGAACCCTTCCACACAAGATTTCTTAGATAAAATAAAAAAAGTAAATGCTAAAAACATATTCTTATTACCAAATAATGGAAATATTATTTTAGCAGCTAACCAAGCAAAGTCGGTTTTAGAAGGACAAGTGAATATAGAAGTAATACCAACAAAGACTATTATGCAAGGAATCGTTTCTTTGATGTCGTTCAATCCTGAATTTGATTTAGAAACAAACGTCGAAGAAATGACTGAAGCTATTCACAATGTGAAAAGTGGAAGTATTACTTTCTCAATTAAAGATACAGAGATTGATGGTGTCAAAGTTAAAAAAGACGAATACATGGCTATCGAGGAAAGCAAACATATTATTTCCTGCCATAAGAATAAGATAGATGCTTTAAAAGCTTTGGTTGAAGATTTAGTTGATGAAGATTCTTCGATTTTAACTATCTTAGTAGGCGAAGATATTAAAGAAAAAGAGTTAAAATCGATAACTGATTATTTTAATAAAAAATATAAAGAGCTTGATTGTGATATAAAATATGGTGGTCAACCTGTTTATAGTTTTATTGTAGGAGTTGAATAATTTCAAATTTTAGATAAAATCAAGTGCATTAATTTATGTTTAATTGATGCACTTTTTATATATCATTAAGAAGGAGATTTTATGAAAATAGTAATTGATATGATGGGTGGAGATAATGGTTTATCATCCACAATACCTGCAACTCTTCAATTTCTCAAGAAATATGATGATATCGAACTTTTTTTAATTGGAGATAAGGATGCTTTAACAAAAGAATTTGCTTCTTTTACAAACGTTCAAGTAATAAATAGTACTTCTGTAATTAAAATGGATGCCGATCCTTTGACTGCTCTTCATGACAAAAATTCTTCCTTGATGGTTTCTATATCGACATATTTGGAGAATAATTGCGACGCGTTAATTAGTGCGGGCTCAACTGGTGCTCTACTTGCTGCTTCAACGTTGAAATTAAAGAGAATTAAAGGTATTTCAAGACCTGGATTAATCACATCTTTCCCTACATATATTAAAGGAAAAAAATTTGTCTGCTGCGATTTAGGCGCTAATACTTCAAATACAAAAGAAGATTTAATTCAGTTTGCAATTATGGGAAGTATTTACTACTCCTGCTTATATAATGATGAGAATTCGAAATCTCCAAGAGTGTTTTTACTAAATAATGGGGAAGAAGCTGAAAAAGGCACACAATTAAATAAGGAAGCTTACCCACTACTTAAAGAAAATAAATTTATTAACTTTTGTGGAAATATTGAAGGTAGATACCCATTATACGGAAATTTAGATGTTTTAGTTTGTGATGGATATAGCGGAAATATATTCTTGAAGACGATGGAAGGAACTGCAAAAATAATGTCCGAAATGATTAAGGATGTTTATAAAAAGAATATTTTCACTAAAGTTGCTTACTTATTCACAAAAAGTGGCATTACAGAAATGAAAGAAAAAATGGATTATAAAAACGTTGGCGGCGCTCTTCTTGGCGGTGTAAATGGAGTTGTAATAAAAGCACATGGCAGTTGTGATGTTAAATGCTTTTTAAGTGCTTTGGACAATGCTCATAGACTTGTTGTCCATAAAATTGTTGAACAATTTAAATTAAAGATTGGCGATGAAATATAATTTAGAAGGATTTTTTAAGGAACACAACATAAAACCTCATAACATAGATTTATATGTTATGGCTTTTACTCATTCTTCTTTTAATAGTGACGCTAGAACACAACATCACGATTATGAAAGACTTGAGTTTATGGGTGATAGTGTTTTAGGTTTTGTTGTTGCGAGCTTAATTTTTAAACATTATCCAGATATGAGTGAAGGCGAAATGACTAGAATGAAATCTTCTTTAGTTCAATCGATGTCTTTAGCAAAATTAGCTTTAAAACTTGGCTATGATAAATATCTACGTGCAGGCCATAGTTTATCTATAACTGAAGCGCAAAAAAATCACAATATTTTAGAAGACATTTTTGAGGCTGTAATTGGTGCTATTTATATTGATCAAGGTGTTGACTTTAGTATTAAATATATTACTGATATATTTGAAGATGAGGTAATAAATTTTAAGGCTGAAGAAACGAAAGATTTTAAATCTATTTTGCAAGAAGCTATGCAAGCCGAGTATCGCGAATCAGTAAGTTATAAAGTGGTTAAAGATTATGGACCTCCACACGATAAAACATTTGAGGTAGATGTTAGTTTTAATGGAATAGTATTAGGACACGGAATAGGCAAATCAAAAAAAGAGGCTGAACAAAAAGCTGCTAAGGAAGCCTTATCGAAGAAAGCAACATAGTATGGGATTAATTAAATTTTTAAAAGATAAATTTTCAAAAAAAGATATTAAGGAAACTCAAAGTGAAGAAGTTGAGAAATATGATGAGGGATTAAAGAAATCTCGAGAAAATTTTTCTAATAGAATTACTGCATTAAATAAAAAATTTAAGTCTAAAAAAATTGATGATGAATATTTTTCTTCACTTGAAGAGATATTATTTGAAGCTGACTGTGGGGTAGAATTTACTCTTTCAACAATTGAACAATTAGTTGATATTGTAAAAAACGAAAAGATTACTTCTACAGAGGAAATAAATGATAGACTGATTTCTTTAATGTTTTCTTCATATTACTCATCAGAAGAAGAACAAAAAAAGACTTTAGAGTTTAAAGACGGATTAAATGTTATTTTAATGGCTGGCGTAAACGGCGTTGGAAAAACAACTACTATAGCCAAACTAGCAAATAAGTTTTTAAAGTATAACAAAAAAGTGCTTTTAGTTGCTGGTGATACTTTTAGAGCAGGTGCTGTTGAACAGCTTCAGGTGCGGGCTGATAGATTAAATATTTCTTTAGTATCTGGAAAAGAAAACGAAGATCCAGCAAGCGTAGCATTTAAAGGTGTGGAATATGCTAAAAAGAATGGATACGATATTGTTATTGTTGATACTGCTGGGCGATTACAAAACAAAATTAATTTAATGAATGAATTGGCTAAAATAAAACGAGTTATAAATAAAATCGAAATTTCTACTTTAAACACAATTTTAGTTTTAGATGCAACAACTGGACAAAACGGAGTCTTGCAAGCTAAGGCTTTTAAAGATGTGGTAGATATTGATGGCATTGTTATCACTAAAATGGATGGTACTAGCAAAGGCGGAATTATCTTATCAATTAAACAATCACTTGATCTTCCTGTTTGGTTTGTAGGACTTGGTGAAAAAATAGATGACTTAGAAGCTTTTGATTTAAATAAATATTTATATGGATTATGTAAAGATTTATTAGAGGATGATAATGGATAAGTTTGAGCAATTTGAATATATAAATGAGCTTTTTGAAATTTATAAAAACTCTTTGACAGCGAAGCAAATTGATATTATGACAAAATATTATGTCTATAATCTTTCTCTTGCAGAGATAAGCGAAGAGGAAGGTGTTTCTAGAAACGCTATTTCTGATACAATTAAACACGCCCGAAATAAACTTATTAATTTAGAAGAAAACATCCATTTATATAAAAAGATTTTACTTTTAAAAGAAGAGCTTGAAAAAATAAAATTAACAGATGAAGAAAAGAAGAGAATTATTGAGGTAATGTATTATGGCGTTTGAGGCATTGACAGAAAAATTTCAAAGAATTTTTAAGAAGATTAAAGGTGAAAGCAGACTGACTGAATCTAACATGGATTCAATGCTAAAGGAGATCCGCATAGCATTATTGGAGGCTGATGTTAATTATAGGGTAACCAAAGATTTTTTAAATCATGTTAAAGAAAAAGCAATTGGTAAGGAAGTTTTTACAAAGTTGAATCCAAGCGAAATGCTTGTCAAAATTGTTAACGATGAATTAATCGAACTTTTAGGTAGTAATGATTGCGAAATTAAATATAACAAAAACAAACCAACAATTATTATGCTTGTAGGATTGCAAGGAAGTGGTAAAACTACTACTGCCGGTAAACTTTCTTATTTGATGAAAAATAAATTAAAGAAAAAGGTGACGGTAGCTGCTTGCGATATTTATAGGCCTGGTGCTGTTGAACAACTAGAACAATTAGCAAAGCAAGTTGGTGTAAATTTTTTTACAATTGAAGGTTCAAAAAATCCAGTAGAGATTGCTATTAAAGCTAAAGAAGAAGTATATAATTCGCATCAAGATGTCTTAATTGTTGATACAGCAGGTCGCTTGCAAATTGATGAGCTTTTAATGAATGAATTAAAAGAAATAAAAGAGAAAATTGAACCTGAAGAAATTTTGTTATTAACAGATGCTATGGCAGGTCAAGACAGTGTTAATGTTGCTGACTCTTTCAATAAACAAATTGGATTAACTGGTACTATTATGTCAAAACTTGATGGCGATAGTAGAGGTGGAGCTGCTTTATCGATTAAAAGCGTAACTGGTGTACCAATTAAATTTATTGGATTAGGTGAAAAAATTACTGATTTAGATATTTTTTATCCAGATAGAATGGCCAGTCGTATTTTAGGAATGGGCGACATCTTATCTCTAGTAGACAAAGTTCAAGAAAATATCGATGAAAAACAGGCTAAGAAATCTGTAGAAAAAATGATGAAAGGGTCATTTACTTTAGTTGATATGTTAGATCAAATGAAGCAAGTTCAAAGGTTAGGAAGTTTATCTGGATTAATGAAACTAATCCCAGGAATGCCAAAAGTTTCAAAACAACAATTAGCAGCAGCTGAAGAAGAAATGAAAAATTTTGAGATTATTATTAATTCAATGACAAAGGAAGAAAGATATCATCCTGAAATCATTAAATTTAGTAGAAAAAATAGAATAGCAAAAGGCTCCGGTAAAACTTTAGCAGATATAAATGTTGTATTAAAAAAATATGATCAAATGAAAGAGATGATGAAACAAATGAATCGCTATAAAAATAGTGGAGGTTTGCCACCAAATTTCATGCGTTAATTTTTAAGGAATTTTTTTCCTTTTTCTAAAGCTTCTTTTTCTATCTTAGTGCATCCTTCGTTATCGTAGGACTCTAAGATTTTTTTATCTTCTTTTGTGATATTGTACTTTTCAAATAAATCCGGACGTAAGTTTTTAGTCAACAATAGTTGTTGATAACGACGATAATTTTTTATTGCCTTATGATTTCCGGTGTATAAAATATCTGGGACTTTGTCTCCATTAAAATCATATGGCTCAGTAAACTGTGGGTATTCTAGAAGAGACTCGTTAAAACTTTCTTCTGCGGTACTTCCTTCACTTATAACTCCTGGAACAAGCCTTGAAATTGCGTCAATCAATACAAAAGAAGCTGTTTCCCCTCCGGTTAAAATGTAATCACCGATTGATATACAATCATCAAAGTACTGATATACTCTTTCATCAAACCCCTCATAGTGACCGCAAAATATAAGAATTTCTTGCTTTTTAGAAAGTTCTTTTGCCATATTTTGATTAAAAGTTTTTCCGCGAGGAGAAGTAATTATCGAATATGTATTCTCTGTTTTTGTCGCCTGTAGAGCATCAATTATTGGTTGTGGTTTCATGATTAAACCAGCTCCTCCACCAATTGGTGGAGTATCGATTCTTTTGTATTTGTCCTTTGTATAATCACGAATGTTTATTAGCTCAAGTTTAATAATACCTTTTGAAATAGCTCTAGCTATAATAGAGGAATTTAAAAAGGAATCATATATTTCAGGAAAAATAGTAAGTATTTTATAAATCATTTTAGACCCTCAATAAAATGAACAACTATTTTTTTAGCTTTTAAATCTACGCTTTTTATAAAGAAATCATTAAATGGAATATAATAAGATTTTCCGTTGTCATCACATTCAAGGCTTAATTGTGGAGTGTAATCAACTACTCGTTTGACTTTACCAGAAAGACAATCATTTTCATCGTAAATAAGCAAATTGATTAAATCACTATAAAAGAATTCGTTATTTTTTAAAATAGATGGATCTTTTATGACAAATAACTCTTTATTTATAAGCAATTCAGATTTATTTATTGAGTCAAAATTAGAAAATTTAACAATATAAAAATTTTTGTCTTTTTGATAAGACTTTTCTACAGTCAACTCTGCGTAATTTTCTTCATTTTTATAATAAAGAATCGCGTTCCTAGTGAATCTTTCATCAGGAAAAGAAGAGGTAATATAAATTTTTACTTCTCCTTTTATCCCAAATGTAGATGTTATTTTTCCAACTTTTAAGTATTCCATATTAAAAAAAGAAAGGAGGTTTACTCCTTTTCTTGTTCGAAGGATTCAAATTTTACATGAACCCTTTTATTCTCTAACTTGCCAGCAATGCTCAAGATTTCTCTAATAGCGAAAGCGACACAACCTTTTTTACCAATTAAGTGAGCTGTATCCTCGCTGTTGGAAACTATTAAATAAGTTTTGTCCTTTTCACTTTCTTGTGGGATTTCTCTTACAAGAATAGTATCCGGATTCTCAAGTAAAGGATCAATTACTGTATGAATTAAAGAAATATAATCCATAAATTATTCTCCTTTAGTTTCTTCGGCGACTTTCTTTGTTGATACAACTTTAGCTTTTTTAACTACAACTTTGCTTGCTTTAGCCTTCTCTACAAGACCTTTAGATGTGAGAATAGCTTTAACTGTGCCACTAGCTTGAGCTCCGCTAACAAGCCACTTAATAGCGAGATCTTCTTTAACAACTGCACTATCAATGCCTTTAGCTGGATCATAATAACCTATTTGTTCAATATAGCGACCATCTCTGCAATATCTAGAATCAGCTGCCACGATTCTATAGAATGGTTTTGCGTGTCTACCAGTTCTAGTTAATCTAATTTTTACTGCCATAAAATACTCTCCTTTTTACAGACATAATAATATAACAAATAAATTAATATGTCAAGTATAATTACTTGACAGATATAAAACGGATATAAAGTAAATATTTAAATTTACTTAATATAGGATATAATATTATTTTAAAAAAATAACTAGCTTTTAGGGGTTTTATGCAATTAAAAAATAAAAAATATTACTATTATCGATGAAAAATGGTTTAATTATTTATATGAATTATCGAAAAACGCTTGATGAAATATTACTAAAAAACGGAGGATTTATCACTTATTATCAAGCAAGAATAGCAAATATTAATCCTTCGTTATTTAGAAAATTCACAATTGATAAGTCTCTGATTAAGCAAGCTCCTGGCTTTTATTCAGAAGATGGTCGGGAAATTGATTTATATTTTCTATTCCAATATAGATTTCCAAAATATATCTTTTCTTTTTTTTCGTCACTACACTTATTAAATTTATTGGAATTAAATGAAGATATTATTGAAGTTACTGGACCTACGAATTATAGACCTACTGAATTGAATAATCCTGGTGTAGTTTTTCATACAAGCATTCCGAAAACATATGAATTAGGCATAGCAACCATAAAAACAAGATACGGAAACACTGTTAAAGCATATAATCTAGAGCGAACAATCTGCGATTTTTTGAAAAATAAGAACAAATTTTCTAATGAAATTTATCTTGAGATTATAAAAATATTAAAGAAAAATTATCAGTTAATTAATTTTGAATTGCTCAAAAAATACGGAGAATGTCTTAACATAAAAAATAGAATAGTTGAACTTGTTATTATTTTAAGAATTTAACTGATTATATGTACTTTTTGAATTGACTTGTGCGATATAATTATGTATATTAAAAAGGCTTTATAGCTACGGGCGTCCCGCTTTAATTTAGTCACATTATATGGACGTCAAGAGAACGATTATGAAACGAAAGGAGAGCAGATATGAACAAAAACTTAGTTAAAGAAGTTACAGCTACTCAATTAAAGAAAGATGTTCCATCATTTTCAAGTGGCGATACTGTTAGAGTATCAGTTAGAATTGTTGAAGGTGGAAAATCAAGAATTCAA
>JAXDXW010000030.1:0-9437 GCA_034087725.1 Candidatus Onthovivens sp.
TACCTCTTTCTAATAAAATTCTATCTTACAAAAATAGAGATTTTTTTGCGGTTCAAATTAAACCGAAAATCGAACTTATAATAACATAGTTAGACATTGTTTTGTACGAAAATGATAAAGATTTTTGCATTATTTTCCATGCAAAAAAAAATTCAAAACTATCTATTAAAAATTATTTATTATAAAGTTTTTCGAAAATTGGCTTTATTCGATAAGATATCATGCAAGCTGCAATAATTTTTATTAGATCAACAGCAATAAAAGGAAAAACACAAATTTTCATAATTTCATAAAAAGAGTACCCTTTTGTAGAGATGCAATAAAAGTAAATTGTTCCCATGAAATACAATATTATCGTCCCTAAAATCATAGACAGCGGATACATGAAGTTTTTTTCTTTAGACAATTTTAGTAGAAGATTTTCAATAGTCAATAAAGGAATGTATCCTAAAATATAGCCACCTGTTGGACCAGCAATAACCCCAATGCCAGAATTAAAGTTTGAAAACACAGGCAAACCCATAATTCCTAATAAGATGTAATTTAAAACACAGAAAAAAGCAATTTTTAGAGGAAATATAGCGCCGATTAGGTAAACGCCAAATGTAGCCAAAGTTATTGATATTGGTCCAATTGGTATTGAAAACCCTGAAATAGCGCAAAGAAATGCTGTAAAAATTGCAATATAAACAATGTCTTTTACTTTAAATGATACTAATTCTTTCACGACTTAAATTTTAAAACTTATTCAAAAATTAATTCAATAAATTTAAACAATGTTAAAAGAATCTTAATTAAAAATCTTTTTATTCTTTTTTTAAAAAGTGTATAAAAAACTATTTATTTAATTTAAAACCCTGCAAAACTCAACTATTTTTTTTAAATTTAGATAATTTCAATTTTACCAAAATGCCCCAAGTTCCAAGCAGTATTCCGTGATGATGTATCTATTGTAGAAGGGATGTAAATTGTAACAGGAGAGTCGGAGAAGACTTCTTCACCCACACTCTCTATAGATTCACTCATATAAATGTTTTCTAAATTTGAAGTGCCACTAAAAGCATGATGCTCAATAGTTTTCAAAGTTGGTGGAAGATAATTTAGTCCTGAAGTGGACCTAATATTTTTTAAATTATAGCAATCATAAAAAGCATAACTTCCTAAAGATACAATATTTGGTAAAACAATGTAATCTAAACTTTTGCATCCAAAAAATGCTGATTTAGGTATTTCGGTGATTGTGTTGGGTAACGTGCAACGCTTTAAAGAAGATAAATTTTTAAAAGCGCGTTGTTCTAAATTAATTTCTCCATCTAAAACTATTTCTTCAAGACCATAGCAATCATCAAACATAAACGAAGTAATTGTTCCGCTTCCTCTTAAAACTAAAGTCAATCCATATGGTATTTGTGAGTCGCCAAACAAATCTTTTATCTTATTAGCTGATAAAACATTCATTTGAATTTTTTCAATTTGTGTCCCTTCGAAAATTCCATAACCTAAATCGATGACGCTATCTGGAATTATAATTTGTTTAATTTTCGTATTTTTAAAAGCATAATTGCCAATTTTTTCTAATACACTATTGTTAGATAAATCAACTACTTCTAAATTTTTGCAATCTTTAAAAGCGCCCTCACCAATTTCCGATGCTGAAGATAACTTAATTGATGAAAAATTATTTCCCTCAAACGCAAACGCCCCAATTCTTGAAACAGATTCAGGAATTACCAAATTAGTAATTGAAGTTACTTTTTGCAAGAAATAATCAGGTATTTCGCCATTATTTGTAATTATTATCGTTGATAAATTAGAAGGAATATGACCATTAAAAACTTTGCTAATACTTGTAGGTAAAGTTGCAAATTTCAACGTTTCAATTTGTGTGCATTCACCCAAAACGGTTTCAAAATCATCGATGATCATCGATTTACACTCAAAGCTTTTCATCGTATTGCAACCGTAGAAAACCATTGATCCTAAAGATTCAAGTGTTTCATGCAAAATAACATCAGTAACACCAACTCGAACAAAAGCTTGATCTCCTATGAAATAAACATTGTTTAAAGAATTATTCCAATTTGTTAAAGATGGGGTGATATAAAAAGCTTTATTTCCAATATATTTTAGATTTGGAAAATTGATTTCGTTAATAAAAGTCTCATTGAACGCATTGTCATATATATGTGTAACATTCGAACCACTAATTTTTCCTTTTATATGATAAGGAGCGTAAACGCCATATGTCGCATTTGAAAAAGCGTTACTTCTTATTATTTCAACAGTACTAGGTATCTCTATTAGTTGATTATCATCAGAATACTTAGAACTGCGTGCAAAATATATTAGTTCGGTTTTATCTTTATTCAATAAATAATCACCATCGATTACAAAATTATTATTATCTTTTTCAAGCTTAAATCCTGTTATCACACTAACGTTGTTAAAGGCATCTGATGAAATTTGCGATACATTGTAAGGTATTACAAAAGAGCAATTAAACTGCTTATTCTCATCAAAAACCCTGCTAAACCCGGTTATTTTTTCTAATTTTGTGGTATTTAATGAAAACTCTGCATTTGCCCATAAAGCAGTTAAAGTGAAATCTCCGCTTGTTCCAGAAGGTATTGAAAAATCAATAATCGTATCTTGGCTATCACTTATCCACCCAGCAAAAAGAGCTCCCTTCTTTGATGGATATGGAATAGTAATAGTGTCGCTTTCCACCGAATAAGATGTTGGATATTCAACATAGAATTCCCCTCCATCTAATTCATAATTTATTAAAAATTGATGTGCAGTATAATGAGCTTTTAAAGTTACATTATCGAAAATTTTCCATTTTCCTTCTACTTTTTCATCGTTATAATACCATCCTGCAAAGTCATAATTTGTTTTCACTGCGTTTGGAAGAGCTACTTCAGAGTCATATTCAATATCCATTTCAGATTCTTCACAAATTCCACCATTAGCATCAAATGTTACATGATATGTTTTTGCTTCCCAAGCAGCTGTTAATAAATATTCTCCATATGAACCATTATTAATTTTATAAGTTTCGTGAAGTTCACTTCCTTTATTTACATACCGTCCTAAAAACGTTTTGCCATTGCAATAAGGAGTTGGAATTACTACATCTCCTTTATTATATGTGTAATGAGTAGGGGCATCATCTATATACCCTTCTCCTAATTCATAATCAATAGAATAAGTATTTGCTTCAAAACTAGCTCTCAAATTGATCTCGATATTTAAAGAATTTTCTATATACATAAAAGTATCTAAATTCCGCTGCTTAAATGTATGACCTTCTAAATCGCTCTTTTCAGCTATATATTTTGACCTAATTGTTCGAGATTTATTTCCACTTCCTTCAGAAATAAAGTTAACGTTAACAGCTCCATTATTTGTAACAATATTCTCGATACACTGTTCATAATCTCTATCATTTTGTAAATTTTTTAACGAAATAGCGATTGTGTCTCTTGTTTTGCTGTCTTTGTAATCTAAAATTAGAGTAAATAACTTGTGTGCATCATCATAATTATAAGAATTCAAAGCTGAACAAGCTTCTTGATAGGTTTTTTCTCTATTATCTCTTGTAAAAGAAATAATAGCGTAAACTACACCAGCCAATATACCAACAACCGCTACAACCGATAAAACCTTGTATGCTCTTTTCATAATTCTTAGCTCATCATTCCTAAAAGATTTGTTGTATTGATCTCTATCTTGTATAAAGAAGAATATCCTAATTCTCTATCACGATTTCCTAAATAATTAAGTCCGTAAAAGGCATCAGAATAAGCCATATTTATCGTTTCTAAATTAAAAGTATATTTATCCAATAAACTGCTGTATGTATAACTAATTTTTGCAAATACATCAAAGTTCATAAATAAACTCATTGAATAATATCCACTAATTCCACCATTATATAATTCATCAAGCTCAAAAGTTCCTTCTGATTCTGAAGTACCCGCTAAATTATAAAAATAATCTTCGTAATTTGAAGAAGCAGTTTTAACAAATTCAGTATCCTTAGTTTGATAAACTTTTGAATCATAGTTATTACCAAAAGATAGCCTAGAACTATCTATTTCATAGCTTTCAAACCCTTCACACTCTATCTCCTCATCGTTAGTAAATTTATATAAATGAGAAAAACTTGTAAAAATTCTATTTAAATAAGTTTCTTGAATGGTTTCATCAAATGTTGACATATCGTAATTTATATAAGCCTTTTCATTTAAATTTCTATAAACGCTAGAAGATGTATAAACAGGTACTTTGTAATATCTACCAAGATATACAAGTATTTCATTACTATTTTTATACACTAAAGAATTTCCCATAGTTTGAACAAAGTCTCTGTGTTTTAAAGTTTTATTATACTTTGCTCTTATTTCTTTTGGGCTTTCGTCATCAATTGGTCCTGTATAATCCCGTTCCTTAAAAGTGTAACGATAGTTTGCATCTTGAGGTCGATATGGATTCGTTTCTGGAAATACCGGTCTTTGATCGTATTTAACTTGTTGAGTAGATATAACAGTGTCATCAAAATCATAAAGAGTTACATCGTAAATTTTATCTGTTTCAAGCATTTTTAAAACGAAAGAGACTTCTACTCCTCTTACTAGTATTTTTATTTTATGAGTTCCGACTGTACCCAATACGTTATATCTAAAATCATCTGAGCAATTGCTTTCTTTAAAAGGAAAAACTTCATAGGTACTGTCTGTATAATCAAACCTATATTCAATATTGGCATCATTAAAATAGCCGATTTTAATTCCTTCCTGAGGAATATTTAATATAGATATAGATTTAATATTTTTAGGCTCGTCAGGTGTAGGTTCAGGGATATAAGGCGGTTTAACTTCTTGAATTTTTTCATTGTTAAAACTACTGTTTTTCACTAAAAACCCTGCAGAAGTCGAACTAAATGTTAAAATTAAAAAATATGAGAGAATTAATTTAATCTTCATTTTCGACACCTCCATAAATTCCGTAAACATCTAAATTATAAAATACTTTTGAGAAATCGCATGACCATCTAATAAACTTATATCCACTCATATATTTATCACGCTCTTCAGGTGTAGGGGCTTTAGCTGCTTCTCCTCTTTCTACTTTTTGAGTGTTAATAAGATTACCAAAACCATCATAGAAATTAACGGTAAATGTGATAATTTCGTTATAAGTAGAATAGAATTTTACAGGTTCTAAATAAGTAGACCCTCTTTCAATAACATATTCTTCTAAAGAATAATAATAGAAATCAGTTCCTTCTAAATGATAACCGTAAAATCTATATCCATCTTTTTTAGGTGCTTCTGGTAATATAAATGTTTTCCCCCAATAATCATATTTAATAAACTCATCATCGATAAATATTGGTCGTGATTCACAAGAAGTATAATGAATAGGAACTTCACGTAAATGAGTTTCTCCTTCTTCTAATTTATATACTTGTTCAGGAACATCAATGTACAAGGTATCAAAAAATTCAGCCGGTGCGCTTGCTTTAATTTTCAATTTTCCATCTTCATAATAGATATACCTTCCTTCTTTAAAAGTGTATTTAAACATATCTACATTTTTATTCTTGCCCTTATCATAAACAGTAATCTTTTCTGTAGCTGAAAATTTTTGCTCCGAATTAGATAAAGTTTTAGGACTAAACGCATAGAAAGATAGGATTTGACTATCATCTAAAGCATATTCATCTTCTGTTAAAACCAATTCTTCACATTTCTTTGCACTGATAATATAAATATCATTACTTGCTGAAGCAAATGGCTTTTTATAACTATAAGGTGTTAAAGTTGAACTAAAAACGAAGAATTTTAAGTTCAAAGAGGTTTTAAAGTAAAAACCAACTTCGATAAATCCTGAGAAATTAAACTGCACAGTTGACTGTTCTTCATCGTAATTTTGAATAGAAATTACTCCAAAGACTTGAGCAGTAAAATATACACCTAAACTAATTTTTCCTTGAATATGTATATATTTCTCTAAACCAACAACACCTAATCCAAAAGTGAAAGAAACACCTATATCTATGGATAATTTTCCACCTATTGCAATATCGTGGCATGAACTTTCATAGCTTTCTTTATTAGTTCCTCCCTTTACTTCGTCTTCATTACTTTTATATTCAATAATGTGACTAACGGAGTGTGAAGCATAACTATAATTAAATATTGCTTGAGCGTTCAATGAGATATCAAAAGTGAACGAAATATAAAAATCAAAAACATAGAAAATAGGCCATCTTCCTTTTCCTAAATTTAAAGTTAACTTATTCCCATCAAAAGAAGAGGATTTGTCTCCTAACTCAGTTATATCTTTAAATTTTTGATCAGCTTGTTTTAAATCAGCGACTTCTTTCTTTATATAATCTCTTAAATTACCATAATCTTCTTTTTTATCGCCGGTCGTAGGTATTTTAGCTCCTACAGAAAAAGAAATGGTGAAAGAAGAATCGACATCTTCAGTCATATCGAAACTCATATCCGCCCAATAAGGGATACCAGCCATTTTTCTTAATTTAAACTCTGCTGAAACAGAAGTTTTTGATAAACGATAATAATTAATAACAAATGTTATGGTACATTTTTCTAAAGGTACAGTTGCTTCAACACCAATTTCAAAAGTCCATCCAGGCCACTTAAAGCCAAAATCAACATTAACAGTAAAATTATCGATATAATCCATGAAACTATTTGCTTTAAGAATATATCTTTCGTTTTTTGCTAATTCTAAATATTTAGTATATAAAAAATTTTGAAAAGCCTCAGATCCCTTAATTTGCTGTTCAATTTCAGGTTTACTAACTAATTCTAAATCTTCTATATTCCCTTCTGCATAATCTTTAACGTATAAATTTACGCCATTTTCTTCGAATACTTTAGTTAAATCTGGACTTTTAAAATTTACTTTATAAACATTTCTATCTTGCACTTCAGAAATAAATTCACCAAAAAATGATTCATTATCCATTTTATCTCCATTCCAAAATAGAAATTGATCACCTTCATTCAAATTAAGTTTATTTTTAGAAATCAAGACATATTCGTCTTCCTCACTCGAGCTAACTTCACTAATGGAAATTACATCACTGAGTAAAAATCTCTTAACTTCTTTTTTGACATTAAAAACATTCGATTCTTCTCCAGGAATATTAAAGTGTACTTCCTTAAGTTCAGGGTTTTTGTTCAAGAAAATAAAAGGGCAACCTCTACTTAATTCTGCAGTATAAAATCTTCCTTTTTCATAAGGTTCTTTAGGGGTTAGTTCGTAAATTCCATTATTATAAGTATAGTTTTGCGATTTAACTATGTGTTGTGAATCGTATATCTTTATATAAATACTAGGATCTTTTAGATTTTGCTCAGCGCTAGTATCAACTAACTCAATTACAAAATTTTCCTCAACATCAGTAAAAACATTACTATCATAATAAGCCTCTGATGAATACGATACTAATTCATCCTTATCTATTGCCCAATCTGGCCTATCTAGAAGTCCACCTTGAGGATCAACAGGTGGTACATCAGGATCGTCAGGTTTTGCTGGCTCCCCTCCAGAGCAACTGGATAACACAGTAATTGCTATTATGAGTGATAGGAAAAAACCTATCTTTTTCTTTGTTTTCATACCAACATTATAAATAATAATAGATTTAAAAAAATCAAAAACAACGAATTTTATGCAATATTATTGAACTTTTAAATAATTAGTGAACATTTAAATAATCATAATAATCATTAATAATTATTCTCAATATGTTCAATTTTTAGCTACTTTCTTTTGCTTAAAATTTAAATGTTTAAAAATATCGAACGCTCTTATCGAAATATATCTATTGAATTTTTTCCATGCCATTTAAGAAAAAAATTTAACAAATTTTTAAGTCTCTTTTTCATAGCCTTTTCTCCAATTATTCGGATTTCTAATTACAATTTTGAATTCGTTAGTATCAGAGGGAATATTAGTAAGCAAATTAATAAATCTAACTGGCTCTTTATCAACATTAAATATAAAAATTTTACTATTTTGATTTAAATAGTAAGTTAAAAGTAAGTATTTTCCATTTTTAGTGACGTTTTCTAATGCTTAATCACTTGTACTATCATTATTTAAAATATTATGAACCTGTTCATTCTTTTACCGCGAAATCATTTTTAAGCATTGTTTGCTATTAATATTCATTGGGCTTTACTCCTATAAGCAGTGAATTTTTAATACTTATTTATCTATTCTTTCATGTTACTTTTATCCTTATTAGTTTCACGGTCAATTATAGTTAAGCTATTCAAAAATGTTTTAAGTTATTGTTAAAAAAACTCTTAAAATTAGAAAAAATCAATGCAGAACTCAGATATTTTTTTGGTTTTTTGTATTTTAAAAGACACCTATAATTTGGTGCCTTTGAACTTTTAATGAAACAATTATAGAGTTGAACCGTAATCGCAAACAATAACTTGTCCAGTAATTGGACGAGAATCATCACTTGCTAAGAATAAGCAAACTTTTGCAACATCATCTGGGAAACATGG
This sequence comes from Candidatus Onthovivens sp., assembly GCA_034087725.1. Lineage (GTDB taxonomy): Bacteria > Bacillota_I > Bacilli_A > RFN20 > CAG-826 > Onthovivens. The sequence goes on from JAXDXW010000030.1 coordinate 8,565, forward strand.
TTGAACTTTTAAGTCAGCATGTTTTGCCATTTGAGTCATCATATCAACATCTAATGTTCTTGGATCGGTATTCATTGTCATTGGAGTAACAATTGTACTTGGACAAACTGAATTACAGCGAATTCCTTTTCCGGCGAAGCGTAAAGCTGTATGTTTGGTCAAACCGATGACAGCTGCTTTTGATGTAACATAAGCTGCTCCTCCGCATCCAAAATGACCAGCAACAGAGTCTAAATTAATAATAGAGCCACTACCTTTTTCTGCCATTATTTTGGTAGCTTCTCTTGAGCAGAAAAGAGTTCCTTTAGTATTGATTGAGAAGTCTTTGTCCACATCCTCTGTTAAGCAGCGATCGATTGGTTTTAAACCTGCTTCTAATACACCAGCATTATTTAACAAAACATCGACTGTACCAAATTTCTCAACAACTGTTTTAAATAAAGAAATGACATCTTCTTCAACAGAAACATCACATCTAACAGCTAAGACAGTACCACCAAGTCCCTCGATTTTCTTAGCTTCTTCATCTAACTTATCTTGTCTACGCGCGGTAATAACAACTTTTGCGCCTTCTTTTGCAAATAATTCAGCAGCTGCAGCGCCAACCCCTGAATTTGAGCCTGTAATGATACAGACTTTTCCATCTAATCTTCCCATTCATTTCTCCTTTATTTATGTGATTGTTTCTTTAATTTTATCATATATATAAATTAATCATAGCAAAGAAATTAAAATCACTTTTTAAAAAATAATTAAGTTTAAGAGGCTTTTTTTTAATTAGTAGTTAGTTTAAATTTAGTTTTGAATTTTTTGTAACAAATATTTGGTTTTTTTTTGCTTTTATTGTTGAGTAATTAACACACGAAAAAAAAA
>JAXDXW010000031.1:0-10141 GCA_034087725.1 Candidatus Onthovivens sp.
GTGCATGATTATAAAAAAGAAGATGGATCTAATAGAGATTTTTATACAGATGGTATTTCACAAGTTACATTATTTACACCAATAGATGGAGATACTGCTCATTTTAAAATGGTAGATTATTCTAATTCAGATATTATTAAATCAAGATTTTATGGTGTTGATACTCCAGAATCTACTGGAAAAGTTGAAATGTGGGGTCATACAGCTAGTGAATTTACAAAGAATAAGTTAAGAGCAGCAAAAACAATAGTTGTATCTTCTACATCTTTATCAGAATACAAGGCTCCTGAAGCTGATAGTACAGGTAGCAGATACTTATCAATGATTCGGATTTCTGATGTTGAAAACGCACCATATAATGAACTCGTATTATTAAATTTATGGTTAGTTCAAGAAGGCTTGAGTTACGTTAAAAACGTCGATGAATTCCCAAGCTTTTCTGATACTTTCTATGCAGCAGAAGAGCAAGCTAGAGCAAATAAATTACGCTTATTTTCACCTGATAAAGAAGAATATTTCAATGACGGAGATTATGAAGTAACATCTTTGCTCGATATTAAGAAAGCTGTTTTAGATTCGATTAATGGTTCATCAGAGCCTAATCCATTCGATAATGCTAAAGTTAGAGTTAGAGGAACAATAGCGGGTTATGTTGATCATATTTTATATTTGCAAGCTGCTTTTGAAGATGAAAATACTGGTAAAGTTGAATATGCAGGTGTAAATATTTTTACCGGAATGTCCTCAATTTCTTCTAAATATCAAAAAATTAATACATTTATTGAGCTTTCTGCTTTAGCTCAAGATAGTGAAAATTTTGGGTTCCAATTAACCGATGTCCATGGAGGTTTCCCAAAACTTTCAACAGATGACCCTAACGATGTTAAAATTTTATATACACCAAGTGAAATACCTGATGAATATAAAATTACTACTTTCGATAGAAGCGCATCTTCACTAGCAAAAGCTCAAGATATCTTATTCTCACCTGTAAATTGTACAGATGACATAGTAGTAACTGGTGGATATAAAGGATCAAGCGGAGACATTACCTTATATTGTAAGGCTAACGGAACCGATGCACCTTTCAATGTCTTTATTCCTTTTACATATACACCAGTTAATAAACCAAATGAAACATGGTCAAACGCTGAAGACTTTATAGGTCATACGTTTAAATTATCTGGTATTTATTCATTCCACAAAACAACAAGTGGAAAGATTACTTATCAAGTAGTTCCTCGTAATAGTGGAGATTTCCTTGTCCTTGATTAAAATACGCAAGGTAATTGTTGTTTGTAGTTGTTTGTTTGTCTCGATTATTTTAGCTTCATGCAAACAAACTTCTATAAATAGAGATACATTCTTTTCTGAAATGTATGTTGGCGAAAGCATTAATGATTGCTCTTTAGAAGTAACCTCTTTATCTTCTACAATTAATAAAAAAATTAATTTTTATAATGGTGGAGAGGAAATTAAATATACCTATACATTTGCGGAAGATTTAAGTTTAGTTGTTTTCTTAAATAAATCATCTACTTTAGAAAAAACTGATAATTATACGCAAGTAATCTTAGCCGATGATTATATATGTGGAAATTATTATGTTGAAATTGTTGATGAACATAATAATGTATTAGATGCTTTAGGTTATAAAGGATTTAATTTAAATTATTTAAGAAATTCTGGCTTAGTTAGATTAAAAGAATTTTACGAAGGTGATGAAAAATTTAATGAACTTCATTACATCACTATTCGCAAAGGTGTTACAAAATATTTAGGGAATAATGAAGCTCCTTTAACTTTAGAAGAACTTCGTTATGGCCCTAGATTAGATACGAATTTATATTCATATGCCTCTTTAGGAGATGAAAACGATCAAATAGGCACTGGAAACTATTTAAAAGTTAAACAAATTAATAGTTTGATTGACGGTGATACATCTGATTTTACCTTAATTGGAGACACGTACTCATCGAGACGAATTAGATATTTACTAATTGATACACCGGAAATTAGTCACGGACCGTCATCCCTTGGTCAGCCATTTGGCCAAGAAGCTAAACAATATAATATAGATAAGTTAAGAAGTGCTACATCTATATATGTTCAATCAAATAAAAATAAATCACTTCATGAAACATATTCTAGAACCCTAGGCTATGTTTGGTATAGTAATGATTCCAGTATAGAAAATTTAAAATTATTAAATTTTGAATTAGTTTCTGTAGGTTTAGCTGAGTTCTCATATTATGACAAATATGAAGCTATGTATTATAAAGATATTACTTATTATGAGTATTTGCGCTATGCCTATAACGAAGCTAAAACAAATAAAATTAAGATACACGGAGAAAAAGATCCAACTTATTCATACATTTAAATGTATGAAGATAAGACAAAAATTGTTATAATAAAGGAGATATGTGCATGTATTGTAGTCATTGTGGATATTATTTAAAAGAAGAAGAAATACAAAAAGGACTATTAAAGCCATCAGCATCTAGAAATAAAGATACGGCTATAACATATGTTTGCCCTCGTTGCGGACATATCATCAAAAGTAGTTTATCTGATGATGAAATCAAAAATTTATCTAGAGCTGCGCATGCTGAATTACATAGATCTTCTAATTTAAGGAACACTGGAATGTGTTTTTTAATGGTTACAATTATATTTTTAGCAATTTCATTTATGTTCTTTTTAATGTCCTTCAAAGCAAGCAAAGGTGGACAATTTGATACAACTTGTACTGAATTTTATGTTTTTGTTGTTCTTTTGGCTTTAGGCATTGCTGGAGCTTGTTATTCAGCCTTTAATTTAATTTTTGGATATAAAAAGAAAAAAAGATACTCCATCTTATTAAAAGATATTCAAGATGGAATTTTCTATCAATAAGGTTTAATCATCTCGTAGGAAGATGTTAAATATTGAGTTTGACTATAGGAGGAGAAGAAATGTCAAAGAAAAGTAAAAAAGGAGTAGCATTATTAGCAAGCTTACTCACTTTTAGTGCAATTTCTGTATCTGCATTAGTTAGCTGTGGTGATACTCCAATTACACCAACAGAAGACACTGTTACACAGATTACTATTACTAACAAATCAGAACTTACAGCAGAATGGCACGAACGCGAAGCAAATAGACAAGTTAAAATTAGTGCATTACCAGAAACTGTTAATGTCGATCAATTACTTGACGATGGTACATTAACAATCACATCAAGCAATCCTGGTGTTGTTAACGTTTTAGGTAAATATTTAGCACCTGTAAAAGAAGGAACAGCAACTGTTACTATTGCTCATGGAAGTCTTACAGATTCTGTTGAAATTACAATTTCAGCCTTCCAAGAAAAGAAAACAACAACAATCGCTGAAGCTAAAACTAAAGCTGCAAACGACGAAGTTTCTGTTAAAGGTAAGATTCTTTTAGAAACATCAAAAGGTTTCTTTATTGGTGATTCTACAGGTTACATTTATATTTTCGCATCTATTCCATCTGGATTAAAGGTTGGAGATACCGGCAATTTTACTGGGACATTAGATTCATATAGCGGAATTTTACAAATTGGTACATTAACTGATTCAGAAAAATCTTCTACATCATTAGATATTACACCTAATTATGCAGAACCTGATTATGATGCTTTAAAATCTAAATCTAAATACACTTCAGATGTTACACCTGTTTCTGTAACTGGCGTTATTTCTTCAGTTAGTGCTGGAAAAAATTATAATAAGTATTATTTTGCAATTGAAGGTGCTGATCCTACAGTCGGTTTATATTCTGGATATTTAAGAGCTGATCAAGACGGCAAATTTACTGTCGGACAAAAATTTGCAATGACAGGTTTCTTAGGTGGTGTTAATAGCGGAACAACAACTGAACATAGTATTTTATGGAACTTCTATCCAACAACAATGGAAGAAGAAAAGCCACCTGTTGTTAATTCGATTACATTAGCTGCCGAAGCAACAACAATCGATACATTTGGTACAACAAAATTAACTGTCGATGTTACACCAGCAGGAAGTGTGGTTGCTAAAAACTATGAAGTTGTAGAAGGAAAAGATGTTGTAGCAATAGATGGAGATACTGTTGCTGGCTTAAAAGCTGGAACTGCTAAAATAGTTGCAAAAGCTGGAGATATTACTTCTAATGAGGTTACAATTACTGTTTCTGAAACTAAAGTAGCTTTAAAGAGCATCGCTGATGTTAAGACTGCTAATAAAGGCGATTGGGTCTATTTTGGTGGAATTTATGCTGGACAATTTAAAGGAACTACAGACTACGGTGCATATGTTGGTAATGGTAGCCAAGGTATGTTCTTACACCAAGCAACTCCTGCTGCAAATAGCGGAATCGCAGTTGGCGATAAAGTAGCAATTTTTGGATTAGTGGATGTTTTTAACAGTGCAATTCAAGTTAAATCAGTTAAATTATTTGCTAAAGATGAAACAGTTGAAGCTTCTCCAATTACTCACGAAGTAGTTACATCATTCGAAACATTTGATAATTCTAGAGTTGGTGATTTCGTAAAAGTATCAGGAACTGCAAAAACAGACATTGTTGCTGATAAGTATGGAAATAAACACTTCACATTAGTTTTAGCAAATAAAGAAGAAATCGAAATTAGATGTGATAGTAGATATACTTCTGCTGCTACATTAAATTATTTAACAGATAAAAAGGCTGGTGCTGCTCTTGAATTCACAGCAAACTATACAGTTTACAATACTAAAAAACAACTCCAAAACGTTGTTTTTGAAGGTGCTGTTGAGCCAGAACCAGAACCAGAACCAGAACCAGCTGCTTTAACAGCCTTTCCTAGCAATCTTGGAACTTTAGTAAATGACTATGTTTTCGTTAATGATAGTACTTCTGCCTATACTGATGGATCTACAATTGATTTGTCAAATACTATTGCTGAAGGAAGTGCAGAAGTTTTATCTTCGATTACTGCCGATAGTAAAGTTTATGCTGGATATACAGGTTACACAGACTTTGGATTGAAATTTGGGACAGCTGACATTGCTGGTCAAATTACTTTAACTTTTAAAGACACAACGGTTACAAAGATAGCCATCGCTTTTATTGGATGGAAAAATTCAGATAAAATAACTGTAGGAAGTAATGATGCAGCAACTTCATCAAAAGCTTATTCAGCTGTCACTTCATCTACTTTAGATGTTGTATCATACGATATAGATGCTACATCACCTCTTACTATTGCCATTAATAAAAGAGGATTTATTCAACATATTGCTTTTTATAAATAAATTAGGAATATCAGTGTGAAAAAGTAGGCAATTTGCCTACTTTTTCTATTTATATCGCTTAATACATATTAATACCATTATATAGATTTATTAGAGCGATCTAATAAATGGAAGGAATAATATGAAAAAGTATAGTGGTTTAAGGCTAGGCATAATTTCCGCGCCTGTTTTACAACTTTTATTTTCTTGTATGCCAAAAAATAAAGGGCAAGGGAATAATGATTAAAACGGATGAAACAATTAACCTCCAATTACAACAAAGGTAATTCGTAAAATAACATTATTTTCAATTGGAGACTTACACGGTAATCACAAACTAAATGATTATTAAGGAACAGTAGGTTTTACACAATTAGGTAATTATTAGCATCAAAAAAATTATCAGATTTTTATAATATATTTGTTTTCAGTTCTGGAGATATTGTGTCTCGCGAAGAAAATAACGATATAAATAAAACTATATTAAGTTCTCTTGGTCAGATTGGGTTTGATGCAATGGCAATAGGAGAGGAAGAATTGAATCTAAGTGAGGATAATTTAGAGTGGATGCAAGAACAAATTCAGATACCTTTACTTGGATTAAACTTAAATCAATTTAGTGGAGATTTTGACTCTATCTTTCTTGTAGGGTCTTCAGTTCTCACTAGAGGAGATTTAAAAAAATGTGTTATAGGATGTCAGTGTAGGGAAATTGAAAGTTAATAGTTTTTAACGAAAGAAAGTGAAAGTAAAATTAAAAAAACCGCTGAATCTTCAAGAAAAAGCGAAGTATGTGATTTAGTAAACTTGTTAGCACACGATGGTGTAGCTAGTCATTATACTAGTTGTACAGATAATACTTCTACCAAAGGTGATTATCTTGACACAGTCTTTTTGGTACACTCTAACGAATAAGATGTTAGGCAATACAATAGTGGTGTGCCGGTGATTTGTACAATAAAAACGGAGAATATATTGTCTGTTTCTCTTTCTTTAAAAAATGATGAAAATAGTTGATAGTCAATAAAATGGTGCAAAAAGGAGTTAATTTATACAATAGGCAAGAAAGACTTTGTTCAAGAAGATGAGATCGTAAACGAACTTTATGTAAAATTTAACGAGGAAAAGCATCGATGTTAACATATTTTACAGTGTCTAACTTGATGAACTCACAAAATATTGAGAAGAAAGCAAAGTTAGTAGAAAAATATTGTTTTCATCTAAATCTCATAGTTAAGATTACTATGCTTTAATAAGAACAGGAAGAAGTGAAATAACTTCAAGTAATGAAGACTGTATTGTGGTTTATGATGACAAACTTTACGTTAAGGGGGAAGGTAGTTCAGAAATATCTTTTAAATATAATAAATTTACATGTTCTTTTAGTGTTAATGTTTATAAGGAAAGCACAGCAAAGAATATTACTTTTTCAGCATTAAAAGACATTTCGTTAGGAAAAAGGTTGAGATTTGGAGCATATTACATTGGTTAGTTTGCTGGAAACAACATTTTTGGGATACATGTAGGAGTTGGCGATGAAGCAATATTTCTTTATAATCAAGAAAATACGCTAAATATTAAAGAAGGGCCAAAAGTTACTGTAGAAGGTTATTTAGACGCTTATGCAGGAGCAATATAGATTGCCGCGAAAGAAGCAAAAGTGACTGAAGGTTTTGACTCAGATATAGATGAGCCACGATACACTTAAATTACTAATTTCGCTCCTTTTACTGGAAAAGATACTGATTAGCTTGTATATGTAGAAGGGAAATTGGATGGAGAACAAGTTATTACTTCAAATGGAAGCGTTGAATTAAAAAGTTAGAGCAAAGTATGAAGAAAATTTTTTATTAGTATTAGTTGATTATAGATTTGTTCAACAAAAATATTTAGATGCTATTTCTCAATTTAAAAATGATGAGTAAATCAAAATTTATGGTAATTTAGCTTGCAATGATATAGATATACCTTCTGGATCAATGAGTGAAGATTACTCTAAAATGTATATATGTAATCCTTCTTTAGATTATATTTAGATTGAAATTTCTTTAATGAAGATTTAACACTTTATAAACGCTTGACAACAATATTTTTATATATTCTTTTCTTATATTTAATTGGTACAAAAATATAAGCACAAGGATTCCAACTCGAATTTTTAAAATTACTATCTTATCTTTAAGTTTGCCAATAAATAATAAAGAAGAATAATTTAAGATATAAATTTTGACCAAAAATATAAAATTTCTTTAAAAAATAGATTTTGAAGAGCAAACTGTGTTATATTAAAATAATCTGATAATTGAATTTCAAATTTAAAGGAATTTAAAATGAAAAAACTAAGAGCATTTTTATTATCAATATGTTGTTTGCCATTATTATTTTCATGTGGACCTAAAACAAAAAACAATGATACAAAAACTATTAATATTTATACAATCTCTGATTTGCATAACGCATTTTTATATAATGAAACTGAAAAAACCACGGGGTTATCTCGTATTGGAAAATTCTTAATTGACAAAAAGAGTGTAGATCCAAATAATACATTTATTTTCTGTAACGGAAATATGGCTTCTGATAATTGGGAAGCAAGTCAAGTAATATTTAATTCACTTAGCTATATGGGCATTGATGCACTTAATATCGGAGAAAGCGAATTAAGAAATATGGATAATTTACAAAATTATGGTATTCCTAATATGTTTCCTATTTTAGGAACAAACACTTATAGCGCGTATGATTCAAAGAGACCTTCAAATATTCTAGGTAATCTTATACGTGTAAGAGAAAATCTCACTATTGGTGTTTTCGGTTGTTTAGAACCTGAAATAGAAGCAAATGGTTATAAGTCTATAAGAGATGAAGAACTTATTAAATCGCAGGCTATTGCGTTACGACAAGCTGGAGCCGATATTAACATCGCATTAGTTAGTGATTCTGAAACTCAGAATTATGAATATTTGTCTGAAGTAGATGAAAACGGATATAAGTATGCTGATGCAGTATTTTTTTCAAGTGAATACGTGGATGAGAAAGGACTATTTAACAATTCTGTTCCTTATATGGTAGGGGGACGTGATAACATTTCTAATTTGCAGTTAAATTTAAGGAAAAATAGAAAAAATGGAAAATTTACTGTTAAATCATATAATCAATATCCTATAAAAGCTTTTAATAATCAAGATTTTGTCTTAGAAGATAAGGAGATTGCCGATATGTGTGATGATTATCGTGCAAAACACGAAATATCGCATATAGAAATTGCTAACAAAGAAGAGCTACAAAAAGAATGGTATATTGGAGATGATAAAAGAAAAGTAAGGATTAACGTTTCTCCAAACATTTTTAGTGCTGAAGAATTACTTGAGAAAGGTACGATGTTTATTACATCTAATGATGAAAAAATTATTAAAGTTGAAGGAAATGAGATAATTCCTGTAGCAGAAGGAACGACGGAAATAAGCATTAGGTTAGGAGATTTAAACGATTCTGTTGAAATTTCAGTTTTTGAAAGGCCAGCAATAAGTAGTATTGCAGAAGTAAAGAACGCTAAAAATGGAGAAACTGTCTATTTTGGCGCAATTTATGCTGGACAATTTAAAAATACTATGGATTGTGGGGCTTATGTCGGAGATGGTAATGAAGGTCTCTTTTTAAATATATCCTCTTCGGATATAGATAGTGGAATTGAAGTCGGTGATAAAGTAATCATATCTGGTGTTGCTGATACTGAAAATAATGCAAGATTGATACATTCTATTACAGTATTTACTAAAGACGAAACAATTAATGCTTCCCCTATTTTTTATGAGGAAGTTACCTCTTTTGAAGCTTTTGATGATTCAAGAGCTGGTGATTTTGTTAAGGTCTCCGGAACCTTAAAAGAAGATATTAAACCTGATTTAAGCGGGGATAAAAATTTTACATTAGTATTGAAAAATAATGAAGAAATAGCTGTTAAGTGTGATAGTAGATATACTTCAGCTGGTACATTAGATTTTTTAACAGGCAAAAAATCGGGTGAAAAATTAGAATTTAAAGCTAATTACACAGTTTACAATACTACAAAACAACTCCAAAACGTTGTTTTTGAAGGCACTGTTGAACCAGAACCAGAGCCTGTTGAATTAACAGCTTTCCCTAGCGATCTAGGAACTTTGGTAAATGATTATGTTTTCGTTAATGATAGTGTTTCTGCCTATACTGATGGATCTACAATTGATTTGTCAAATACTATTGCTGAAGGAAGTGCAGAAGTTTTATCTTCAATTACTGTTGATAGTAAAGTTTTTGCTGGATATACAGGTTACACAGACTTTGGATTGAAATTAGGTACAAGTGCTCTAGCAGGTCAAATTTCATTAACTTTTAAAGACACAACGGTTACTAAGATTGCCATTGGTTTTATTGGGTGGAAAAATTCAGATACAATAACTGTAGGAAGTAATGATGCAGTAACTTCATCAAAAGCTTATACAGAAGCTACTTCTACCACTTTAGATGTTGTATCATATGATATAGATGCTACTTCACCTCTTACTATTGCCTTTAATAAGAGAGGATTTATTCAACATATTGCTTTTTATAAATAAAATGATTTTTTATAATTATATCTTAATCTGAATAAATATATATAAATCTATTCTAATATAAAACCATCATTATTTTTATAATATAGATTTGCCTCAACCTTTTTGCATGGAAAATACATCTAATAATTTGTAAAATAATAAGGAAAGAGGAATGATTATGAAATGTAAAGGTAGAAAGATATTGTTGATGATTTTAGGGATTACCCCATTATTATTTTCTTGTAATCTGACGGAAGGAAATAATAATGGCAACAATAACAATAACATAAACGACGATAAGCCTAAAGT
>JAXDXW010000032.1:0-19427 GCA_034087725.1 Candidatus Onthovivens sp.
GATAAAAACATTTAATAGGAGGTGAGTTTTATAAAAAATAAAACAAAAAAAGGAATACTCGCTACATCATTGACTTTAATTTTAGTTGCAACTGGTGCAGCAATTGGGGGAACATATTCGCTTTTTAGTGGATCAAGTTCAGCGTCGACTCATATTACAACAGGGAATTTAGCATTTTCTTTTAAAAGAGTGAAATTAGAATCAAAAGTTCTAGGTGAAACAGGTCTTTTAGAGGATGAAGTTGATGAAAGTGTAGTTGATTTAACTACAACAGGATTACAAGCTTTTACAGCAACAAATGCTGTACCTGGAGTAAGTTATGAGACAACATTTAGCTTAAAAAATTTAGGTACAACAGCTTTTAAAAGTTCAATTTCTGTAATTGACCCTGTTGGTAAAGATAGTGAAGATTTAGACATCAGTTATTTACTAGACTGCTTTAAAATAACGATGACAATTGATTCAAGAACAACGTCATTTTTACTCAGTGAAATCGATGGGGTTAACTCTACCTTAAATTTAGGAAATTCTTTGGTGAATTCTGAAAAAACTTTTACTGTTAAAACTGAATTTTTATCAACAAGCGATAATAGGGCGCAAAATTGCTCTTTAACATACTCGTTAAGTTTAAATGCACTACAAATTTTGAGTGAATAGGAGATTTATGAAAAAGAAATTAATAATTTCATCTATTGCTTCAATTGCTCTTTTAGGATCAATTGTAGCCGGAGGAACATATGCTTTATTTACAAGTGAAACTAGTGCGAATATCAATGTTACTAGTGGTACTGTAAATTACACAAGTTCCATTGAAAACATAAAAGTTTATTCAATGGGTCGTGAACAAACAGGATTAATATTTGAAAATGGTGGTAGTGTAAGTCTTGATTCAGAGAAAAATATTTTAACATTTACTAATATAACTCCAGGAGATAAAGTTACGTTTGATTATAAGATTGTTAATAATTCAAATGTTAGGACTTTATATAGAATAACTCCAAAAATAACTATTCATAGTCCAACTGATTACAATTTATATCGTAATATAAGAACTACCGGATTTGCTGGAACAAGAACTACCGGTTGGGTTGCTTTTGATATACCTGGATCTGAAGCCGAAAGAGAAATAGTTAAATCTCTTGAATTTTATTTACCAGAAGATGCTGGAAACGAAGCTCAAGGTGGTTCAGTTCAATATTCTATTGAGGTTGAAGCAATTCAAGAAAATGGCTTCACTCAGGATGATTTTCGTTCTTTAGAAATTATCCCTGAAACAAAAACCGTTAATATTTGGGGCTATAATGGTTATTACGAATTTACAAAAAGATTTGATGCTTATTGGGATGATTCGTGGTTATCAGATACCGAAACTTTGGAATATCACACCTTTATTAACTATACAGTTAATTTAATGAATGATATTGACTTAAGATACAATGAATTTGACAATTTTATGCCAATAGGAAGAGCAGGACATGCTGATTTTAGAGGCGTATTCGATGGACAAAATCACGTTATTAAAAATTTCAAATCTGTTTATAAGGAGGGAAATGAAGCTATTAATGTTGGTGTTTTCGGACACACTTATCAAGCGACAGTCAAAAACGTAATTGTCGATAGTCCTTATATTAAAGCTGATTGGGCAATTGGTGGAGTAATCGGTTGTGCTTCTAGTACTTATATAGAAAATTGTAAATTAACTGGAAACGCTCAAATTAAAGGTGTTTTGGGAAAATCTGGTTTTTATGTTGGTGGTATTGTTGGACAATTGACTTTTGCATCTGATGACGGAAGTTATGTTTCCATTGTTAAAGATTGTGAAGTAGATGTAGAAGAAGGGTCAATTGTTCAAGCTTCAGGAATGTATGCCGGCGGTATTGTTGGATGGGTTGGAGAAAATGCAAGAAATCAAATCATCAATTGTAAAAGTAATATTGATGTAAGTTCAGATTATTATCCAGGTGGAATAATTGGTTATGCTCAATATAATACAGATGTAATAAATTGTATTGTTACAGACGTAGTTATTACGAAAACTTTTGTTGGTGATGCACCAGATTACGAAGATATGAATGCTATGGGAGCTATAGCAGGTGGTGCAGGATATGCCGGTAACTCCACTCCTGTATTAATTAAAGATTGTACTTTTACGGGAACATTAGTTAATTTATTAGATGCAGATTATATGTCTCGCCCAATTCATAAAGGAGTTGTTGGTACAAGAAGAGGCAGACCTTTCGATCAGCAATATTTAAAAATAGAAAATGTTTCTATAAATGAAAATTTAATTACTTTATACGAATTTGATAATAGATAATAGGGGATTTTATTATGAATAAAAAATTATTATTTACCTCATTTGCTTCAATTGCTCTGTTAGGTTCAATTGTTGCTGGAGGAACATATGCTTTGTTTACTAGTAAAACAAGCGCAAATATTTCAATTACTAGTGCACAAGTCAGTTATACTTCTACAATTGATGAAAATTCAATAACATGCACCTCAAGAGAAGTTGTTCAATCTGGACATTCATTTGCTTGCGGAGGCACTGTCACAGTAAGCGGCTCAACTCTAACAATTGATAAAATGGTTCCAGGAGATAAAACAACATTTAACATTAATATTACAAATAATTCGAATGTTAAAACAAAATATAAAGTTTCCGCTGCAGTTAGTGGTGAATTAGCAGATGCTTTAGATCTTACTATTCCAACATTTACTTGGACAGCAAGAGAAGCAGGTCCTAATACAACAACAGAAACTATTGTTGTTTCTTTACCAGAAAGTGTTGGCAATGAATATCAAAACAAAGCAGCTTCTATTATTTTCCATGTTGAAGCAGTACAAGGAAATGCTGATGTTTGTGATCATTTATCTACATATACCTATACCGTAGAAGGAAATAAAATTTATGGAGTTTGCGATGATTGTCATAGAACATTTGAATTATCAGCATCACAATATAATGCTTTAGAAGGCAAATTCTTAATTAAAAATGGTGATACATATACTTTAGCTACAGAAACTATGGCATCATATGTTAATGCAGTTGCAGATGATGGCAGTATTGATATTTATTTAATTAAAGGTACCTACATGCTTGGTGGAAGTAGATCAACTGGAACAGTTTATGTCAACGTTCACGGATTAGATAATTATTATGGAAATAAGGCATCATCTATCCAATGCTATACTGTTGATGTAGATTCTAAGAGTAAATATATTTCTTATTATGGAATGGATCTTACTGTTGAAAATCTAACTTTAAAAGGACAAGATAAAGAATCAAACAATAATTTCTATTTAGGAATTCAACCTAATAAATTAACAGCTAAAAAGTGTAAAGTCACCGGTTATCAAGCTTTATATGCAGGTAAATCATATTTTACTGAGTGTTCATTCGATAGTACTACGATTACTAAAGCTAAAAATGATTACTCAGTTTATTGTTATGCTGGCGATGCTACATTTAAAGATTGTACTTTCAAAAGTGTTGGTAAAGCTATTAAAGTTTATAATGAAGGTAGCGAATTAAGTGCTAATATCGTTGTAGAGAATTGTGTATTTACATCAGATGCTTCTTTAGCGCCAGCTGGACAAGCTATTTCTTTAAAAGCAGCTGTTGAAATTGACAGTACTTATGTTTCAAGTTATACAGTTACTATTAAAAATTCAACACAAACTGGACATTCAGATATTTGGCACGATTCAGCTGCAGCATCTAAAGCTCATGTAACAGTTAGCTAAAATAATTATTAAATAAATTAATAGTTAAAAATGAACTTTCCTGATTTAGGTGGGTTCTGGGTGTGTTGATTCCATCCATTAATAAACTTAGAGAGATAGGTGAGCTTTCGCCTATCTCTTTTTAAGTGTAGTAATCGTTTTCTTAATCTTAAAAATGTAAAATATCAATAAAATAATTTGCTGTATTTTGGTGCAATCGAATTTATTGGATGTTAAAAACATAATTTTAAAGCGACATTATTTAAATAACCAAAAAAAATAATCTCGAAACTTGCAAGAAATTACGGTTTTAATTACTCAAACTCATAATTTCTTCCAAGTCTCTGTTTTTATAATTTTGAAAATAAAAACCTTGCAAAAATAGTCATTTTTACAAATAAATACATTGCAATAAGGTAATTATTACATAAGATTATGTTGTAGGAGAAATTATGTTTAAAAGAAAAGTTACTGAAAAATTAAAAGAATGGAAAGAACAATATAGTAAAGATTATGCGGTTTTATTAGAAGGACCTAGACGTGTTGGAAAGTCAACAACTGCTCTAAATAAAACTACAAATCATATATATTAGTAGATTTTTCAAATATAACAAAAGATCAAAAGGAAATTTTTGATGATATATCAAATTTAGATTTATTCTTCTTAAGATTACAATCAACTTTTAATGTTACTTTATACGAATGTGAGTCTTTAATTATTTTTGATGAAATTCAGTTAGCACCTAAAGTTAGACAAGCAATCAAGTTTTTAGTAAAAGATGGAAAATATGATTATTTAGAAACAGGATCTTTAATTAATATCAAAAAGAACGTTAAAGATATTGTTATTCCTTCTGAAGAAATGAAAATTAATATCTATCCAATGGATTATGTAGAGTTTTGTTTAACTTGTGGCAAAGATTATTCAGTTTTGAAAAGAATAGCAGATTTTGATAAACCAGTAGGAAATGTTACAAATAATGCATTAATGAGAGATTTTCGCATTTACATGGCTGTTGGTGGTATGCCTCAAGCAGTAGAAGCTTATGTAAAGAAAAAAAGTTTTCAAGAAATAGATAAAATCAAGAAACAAATAATTAATTTGTATGAAGATGATTTTAGAAAAATAGATTTTAGTGGAAAATTAGCAATGATTTACGATGCTATTCCTTCACAACTATCTTTGCAAAAGAATAAATTTTTATTAAGTTCTGCTCTTAATAAAAAAGTAACGAATAAAGATAGAGAATTACTATTCAATCTTTTGGACTCTAAAACTGTATTAATATGTTATAACGTTACCCAACCTAGCGCATCTTTAAAATTAGCTAAAGATTTATCTGATTATAAATTATATTTTTCAGACATTGGTTTATTTACTACAATGTTATTTAATGACAAGAGTTTAGTATCAGAGAATATTTATAATAAACTTTTAAGCAGTAAACTCGATACAAATTTAGGATATTTATATGAAAACGCAATTGCTCAAATTGTGAGTTCGAATGATCGAGAATTGTTTTTCCATTGTTGGAAAGATAAGGATAAGACTCATAAATATAAAATTGATTTTTTAGTGTCTTATTGAAATAAGATTGTACCAATTGAAGTAAAATCAGCAAATTATAATAATCATAAATCAATACATGAGTTTTATAAAAAATATTCTTCAGTTATTTCTAGAAGAATAATGTTTTCTCGAAAAGATATTTCTAATGAAAACGATTTAGAGTTAAAACCACTTTATTTAGCACCAATTATTTTAGAAAAGCTAAATTAGTTATAATTTAAAAACATCTTTAAAACTTTGTAAAAACATTAGGTGCATATTTTTAAAATCTGAAAAAAAAGCGGACTTTTGCAGAGTTTTTTTAAAAAAAGCACTTTTAAAGACTAAATCCTATTATTATTCCTATTCCTAAAAGCAATATTAATAGTCCTATAAGTCCTTTTTTCGTGAGCTTTTCTTTTAAAATAAAGAAAGAGAAAATAATTGTTAAAAGGATAGCTAATTTAGAAATAGCACTTACAGCTATTGGATTGACTGAAGGAATATTTAATGCGGCATATTCACAAAGCCAGGCTCCTCCAGTACATATTCCAGATAAAGTTAAAAATACCAATGACTTTAAAGATATCTTTTTTACTCCTCGATATTCCTTTTTTATAAGTACAATAATTAAAGCAAAAACTAAAACAATAATAGTTCGATATAGTGTGCCAATTGAAGAAGGAATACCTTTTAAACCTAACTTTATAAGTAGTGATACAATTGAGGCAAATATAGCAGAAAGAAGCGCATATATTAACCGTTTTTTACTTTTAATATTTTTCTTTTCCTCTTTTTTAGTAATCATTAATAAAGTTCCTACAAACATTAAGACCATTGCTAAAACTAGCATACAAATTGTTAAAGGATCTCCGTTTTTTGTTGTATCATCAAAGAAAAATATTAAAAATAAAATACTCGTTAAAATGAAACTAGATTTATCTATTGGTGCTACTTTATTTACATCGCCTTCTTTAATAGCTTTATAATAGAAAATCCAGCTAAGCCCAGTCGCCACTCCAGAAAAAGATAAATATATCCAGTTTTCTTTTGTAAAGGAAAATGTCGCTTGAAATGTGTTTTGAATAGCACAAATAATAATGGAACAAATAATAACTATAAATGTTCTATAAAGTGTAGCAAAATTTGAATTCACATCCTTAATTCCAATTTTGGCTAAAATTGTAGTCATAGATGTACAAAAAGCTGCTACAAGTGAGAGAATTAACCAATCCATACATTTGATTATAAGCTTTCTATATACGGATGATACAAAAATATTTATAAATAACAATAATTTTACGGTCCTAAAGAGTTATAAATTTTTAAAAAAGTTCTAAAGAGTTCTAAAATTACATTATATTTTTAGGAGTCACGTTTTGAATAATTCGTTTTCAGTAACTTAGGTAAACAACCCTTTAATCACATAGCAAGAGAAAAAGAGTGCAAACAAATTATTGATGATTTTTCTAACGCAAGTTCGTTCAGTAATGTCTATATAATTACAGGATTATGGGAAGCGGAAAAACTGTAATGCTTTCATATATTTATAATTATTTTAATAATCATGATAATTGGATAGTTGTTTATCCAGGGCCAAAAAATAATTTGTTAAAATATCTTGCATCAGAACTTTATGAAGTCAGAAAAATGAAGCATACATTTCTTAAAACCGAATTTAGTTATTCCTTTCATGGCCAGAGCTTGTCAATTGAAAGAAGCGAAACTGTTTCCTCAGTTAATACTTTGGTTAAAAAAATTCTTGACAAGTGAAGAAAAAGGAAAAAGAGTCCTGATAACAATCAGCAAAGTTGATAACTCGGATAGCATGAAATATCTTATTCAAGCTTATCAATCTTTTATTAGATAGGGATATTCAATCTTATTATTAAGAACAGTTTGTTCGATAATATTTCCAAGATTCAAGACGATAAAAGTCTAACATTTTTATATAGAACCCCAAAAATATTTTTAGGTCTACTTAGTTTACCGCTAACAGCTAGTTCTTATAGAAAATATTTAAAAGTTGATATTGAAAGGTTCATAGCACTTTCAAATCTAACAAAAGGTTTTCCTTCCCATATCAAACATTAGGACATATTTTATTTAAAAGTAATATTGACGATATTAATGATGAAATTTTAGATGAATATGATAGTTCTTTTTACGAATTTGTTTATGAAAAATTATTTTCTGAATTGTCGTTTTTAGAACAAAATTTATTACTTTCAATACCTAATAATAGTTAAAATAAAGTATCAACTTATTTAAGCTAAGATATCGGATTTTGATAGCATAACCTTTAGTGTATATCGTGATAGAACGATTAAAAAGGAAATTATTTATTCTCCAATTTATGGTTATTTAAAGTTTATATTACCAAGATTTTTGAATTTTTTGTGCTTTAAAAAAGCGAATAACAGAAGTTTATTTCTCGTGTATTAAGTGAAAACCAGGAATTTTTTAGCTGTTTTTTATTGAAAACTGGGAAAGATTGATATGAAATTCATAAAAATTAAGATATTCTTAGATATATATTTGCCTATATATTTTGTTATATGTATATAAGAATTTTATTTTTTACAGTTTAAAGTATCAAAGAAATTTTTATATTTCAATTTTTCAACAATTGGATAACAATCAAAAGCGATACAATTGATTAATAAATATGATGAAATTAATCCGATTATATAAATATTTGGTGCTTCAGAAATAAAAAACATTGGGCAAACGAATCCACATATTGTTCCAGCAATCGATAATGCTAGCATTATATTTGCAATAATTAATGCCGTTTTATTTAGATTTTCACCTTCATATACTAAATCTCTAATTAAAACATCTTCATTTTTGAGACCTTTAATCAGCGAATAAATTTCAAATACAGATAGTATTATTAAAACGGCACCGCCAGCTATATTTAAAGCTAAAGGTTCTTCTAAACGAAGTAATCTTTCTGCAAAATAGTAAATAAAATAACAATCAAGACTTAAAAATAGAATTAATGTTATTATTATGATTAGCCTATATGATGATTGAACTTTCATAGTTCTTTTAACTCCAATGGTTCAGAAATTGTTAAAGTATTGTTAACAATTTCAATTTCTTTATTAGAAATAAGATCAATATATTTTCCATTTTCTAAGAAAGAAGAGGTAATAGTTTGACTTCCTTCATTTAAATTGAAAATACCAATAATTTTTTCTTTACTATCTAAATGATTTTTAATTAATAAAGCATTAATAATGGAGACCTCTGTTTCACTTGACACTATGTGGTTTGATAGAGGATCTTTCTTTAGTGAAATTAGTGTTTTTATAAAATTATACCATTCATTATCAATTGATAAATCTAATAAATCCTTAGTAAATAAACTTAAATGATGGTCAGCATTTGTTTCTAACCCATTGTAGATTAAAGCTGGACCTTTAGCAAAAAATGAATAAGCAGCTAAATTTCTCATTTTTAAAGGATTTGTAGTGTATTGGCAGATTCTATTTTGATCGTGATTTTCAAAACATCTAATACGCAAGGCAGAAGCTGGAACGCACGATTCTTCGTTCGCTAATATACGTTTGTATTCTAAAAGTTTAGTAATATCATTCGAATCTAAATATTCTTTAAAAGGAGTAAATGAATTGTAAGGATATAAAAGATTGAATCCATAAGTGTATAATTCAGCATCAGATAAGCCGATACCGTATTCCCTTCTTAAATAATTTAAAAATGAAAAATCAATTGATTCACCTAAAGTAATGATGTCTGGATGCCTTGTTAAAAATTCATCTTTAAAACGAATAAAGAAATTTTCTCCAAGCATTGAAACAACATCGAATCTAAACCCATCAATGCCTAAAGAAACATAATATTCTAAAACGTTTAATAAATAACTTACTAAATCATCATTATTTTTATAATTTAAATCAATTACATCGCTCCAATCAGCGCATTTAGACCTAATTACATTATTATTGTCTTTAAAAAACCATTCAGGATGAGTTTGATATAGTTTTGAATTATATGATGTATGATTGAAAACTATATCAATCATTACTTTCATATCTAATTTATGTATTTCATTAATAAGATGAATTAAATCCTTCTCATCACCTTGTAAAGGATCAATTTGCATATAGTCTTTAATCGAATAAGGTGAACCTAAATCACCTTTACGATTGATTTCTCCAGTTGGAGAGATTGGAAGAAGATAAATAATGTCTGTGCCTAGTTCTTTAATATTTTTCAAATGATTTTCTAAAGCTTTAAAGGTACCTTCTCGAGTATAATTTCTTGTAAAAACTTGATAAATAATTTTGTTTTGCAATTCTTTTTTCATATTAATCACCTTCATATATTATACAAAATAAATTCTTTATAGATAAAATGAAATTATAAATAATTTCTTATTTCAAATTAGTATATTTTTACAGCAAGCAAGGATTAAAAAGGATTTTGACAACGGGTAATTATTTATAACGATTCAAACTACAGCTTTTTAATATTTAAAAAAATATTGGCTTTTTGCAGTGTTTTTTACAGAAATAAGTATTTTTTACTAAATATTACATGAGGAAAGCGTATGAAAAAATAAATTAAGAATGTGCTTTTTTGTAACTTTAATTAATTTTATCATCTAAAAATATGTTTTAAAAAATTAGAGACAAAATATTTCAAAATAAAATTCAAAAGAAATAAAATTTCAGATCGCTGATGAGTAAATGTCCTCCGATAAACTAAGTCCAACAGACTTTCAATATTGGAGAATTTTATGAACGATAATAAGATGGCTGTTACGCCGATTAAGAAATTGTTGTGGTCAATGAGGCTACCAATGGTTTTTTCGATAGTTTTACAGGCTTTATATTATGTTGTAGATGCCATGTATTAAATGGGGAATATAGATGCATGATTAATTGCTTTAATAATTACAGCTTTATTTGAAGCTTTAGCTTTACATATTGCCAATCTTTTTAGCTTAACAGAAGTTGGAGAAAACAAAGATACAATAATTGATTTAACAATGACATCTATTAGAATTGCTTCGATAGGCTATGCTTTTAATGGTTTTTAGCAGTCCAAGGGATATTACAAGTTTAGCGAAAAGTTTTAAGTCTTCTTGCTATCTCATTACTTTGATTAATTGAATTCTTAATGCTTTTGGCACTTATATTTATTAATTTAGTTAATGTGCTGAATTTAGTATGGATATCTTTTCCGATTGCATAATTATTAACTTCAATCGTAGCTTATCTAATTCTTAGATATACTATTAAAAGAAGTAATGTAAAGAAAACTGATATTTCTTCAATTGAGAAATTGTAGTAGTTGAATTTTAGATATTAACAATAGATATATTTATAGTTTCAAATTAAATTAATAAACAAAAAACTAAAAAAATAGTTTAGTTCTGCAAAGTTTTTGAAAAAAATGCTTAATTTTAATAATGAAAATTGAATTTAGTTTTATTAAGGTTAAAATTAATGTATGGCAACTAGAAAAAGCGGAGTACTCCTTCATATTTCTTCTCTTCCAGGAAAGTATGGAATAGGAACTTTAGGAAAGTCTGCGTATAAATTTATTGACTTTATATCAGAAGCTGGATTTTCTTATTGGGAAATTCTTCCTTTAACTATGACTTCAATTTCTAATTCTCCATATCAAGGATTATCAGCTTTTGGATTAAATCAATATTTCATCGATTATGAAATGCTGATCAAAGATAAACTTTTAACTACCAGAGATTTAAGTAAGTTTGTTTTTACTAATGATGCTAGAAAAACTGATTATAAGAGAGTATTTACTAACTCAAATAAAATTTTAAAGAAAGCATTTAAAAGATTTAAAAGAAATAACGATGAATTTCGTGCTATTAAAGCTAATCCATATTATAAAAACTACGCTATTTATATGACTCTTAAAGAAAATAATCGTTTCAAAGCATGGTATGATTGGAATTTAAGAGATAGATATTATTCTCCAGATGTAGAAAAAGAAGTATTTGATAAATATGGAGACAAATTTGATTTTTACATTTTCACTCAATATATATTTTTAAAGCAATGGCGAGCACTTAAAGAATACGCTAATTCTAAAGGAATAAAAATCATTGGCGAAATTCCTTTTTACTTAGGATATGACTGTGACGCTGTTTATACTCAACCTGAATTATTTATGCTTGATAATCACAATATGATGAAAGATGTTGCCGGTTTCCCACCTGATGATTTTTCTAGGGAAGGTCAAATTTGGGGTAACCCTTTATATAATTGGGCATATATGAGACAAGATAATTACAGTTGGTGGAACGGAAGATTTAACCAAGCTTTTGAATTATTCGATTATGTTAAAGTCAATCATTTTGGTGGATTTTATAAAGCCTATGCAATTAACTTTAGGAATCAAAACGCAAGAAGTGGTAAATTCGTTTATGGACCTTACTTAGATTTCTTTGATTCTTTTAATAGAGATACTATATTTGCTAATGACTTAGGTGCTTTAACTGTAGATGTCGAAAGGTTTACTGTAGATTCAAATTTCTTCAAAGTTAGAACAATGATTTCTAGTTTATTTAATTTCAAGAAAACTATTGAGAAAAGTTTACCATCTGAATTAGATGAAAGAACTTTAGCTTATATAGGCAATCATGATAACTTAGGTTTACGTCCTAGAATCAAGCAAATGAATAAAGACGATTATGCAACTCTTAGAAATATTGTTATGAACGAATGCTTTAAATTAGGTGTTAGTTTTGACAGTGAAAATATCATGAGAAAGTATTTAGCTGATAAAATAGTAGAACTTCTTTATGCTTCTAAAGCTGAATATGTAACTTTGACAACTCAAGATATTTTATATCAAGATAAGTACTCAAGAATGAACATACCAGGTGTATATTCTAAAAATAACTGGACGTATAGAATTTTACTTAGCGATCTTACCCCACGCATTAAAGATAATCTTAAAAAATTAAATAAACTATACGGAAGAAATCAAGAAAATAATTGATTTTTGCAGGGTTTTTTCTCAAAATAATGACTTTTTTGCAAAAATTATAGTAGTTATTTTTGATTTTATTATTCACGTATTAACATACACTGAAACGGATTTATTAATGAAAATCATATCTTATTTCTATTGATACGTTTATATGAAACGTCATTCTAAGTATTTGAACGATGACTATTTTTTAAATCGAATATTTTTATCAATCGTTCTTAGCAATATATAAATAACAACAATTTACCCATTAATTGTTGAAATATTTTTTATTAATAAAAGACCATAAGTATTTTTGCTAAAATTCTAAAAGACAGGAGGAAATTATGAATTATAAAAATATTGTTGTTGCAGGAGGAGGCGTTTTAGGAAGCCAAATTGCATTCCAAACTGCATATTGTGGATTTAATGTTACTATATGGTTAAGAAGTGAATCCAGCGTTAAAAGATGCCAAGTTAAAATTGATTCTTTAAGAGATCAATATATTGCAGATATTGAAAGAATGGCTACAGATAAAACTTTTGAAGCTATAGGTATTTCTACTCAAGCTGAATTTAATAAAGAAGAATGCTTAAAGAAAGTAGAAGAAGCTTATAAAAACTTAAAGCTTATCGTTGACAAAAAAGAAGCTTATAAAGATGCTGATTTAGTCATTGAATCAATGTCTGAAATTGAAAAAGATAAGATTGCCTACTATCAAGATGTAGCTCAATATTTACCTGAAAAAACAGTTATTGTTACTAATTCTTCAACACTTTTACCTTCAACTTTTGCAAAATATACAAAAAGACCTGAAAAATATTTATCACTTCATTTTGCAAATCATATTTGGAGACAAAACACAGCTGAAGTTATGACATCTCCTTATACAGATAAAAAATATTTTGATGAAGTAATCGAATTTGCTAATGCAATTAGGATGGTTGCTTTACCAGTATTAAAAGAAAAGAGTGGATACTTATTAAATTCAATGTTAGTTCCTTTCTTACTTTCAGGACTAGATTTATACGCTAACGGAGTTGGAACACCTGAATCAATTGACATAGCGTGGAAAAATTCAACTGGTGCTCCTAGAGGACCATTTGAAATATTTGATTTAGTAGGAATTGAAACTGCTTATAATATTGTTTGCCAATATTTGAAAGTACCAGGACTTATTTCACCTTTACTTAAAAAGATGATGATGCCTTATAACTTTAAAGCACAAGCAAAAATTTTGAAAGGGATGTTAGATAAGGGCGAGACCGGTGTTGCTTCTGGTAAAGGCTTCTATACATATAAAAAATAATTAATTTCTTAAAAATATTAGATAAAAAGTCTCAATAATGAAAGGTACCTCAAATTCTAGGCAAGAGAAAGGGGTACCTTTTTTATGAAATATTCATAGGAATTCAAACTTGATTACCTCAATAAGTATAAAAAAGGCGTAAATATTAATCATTATTAGGAAATCCAGCAAATTAATTCATTGATCGATCGATGTTTTGACATTTCAGAATAATTTGGTGTTTGAATGCATAAGGTATTAGCCTCTTTTAGAATGACAGATATATGATTTTCTTTCATAAATTCTTTACATAATTGATTATTGTTTGGGCAGAAATATTGTATTCGCAAGCTACTTCCTTTTTAGACATCTTATGTGTAAATACTTTTTTTCCTATTTCCAATCTTTCTTTTGGAATAAAGTACTCGAACTTCCTCTTTGAGTCCGTTTAATCATTTATATGTTCAACAATTTTTATAGTTGTGTTTATCTCTAAAACAAATTGTGTCTACTTTTAGGCTACCACTGTAAAGTTCCTTATTAAATTTTAGTAAAATTTACAAACTTCACTTAAAAAAACTCGCAGTATACTTGATATTTCGCTTAGAAAAACTCATAATTTATCCATAACTTCCCTTATAAAAATCGCAAAAGGAGAAATTTATGGATTTTGAAAGAAAAATTATTAATGAGTTTATGTTATGGAAAGATTCTTTAAAAGCCAAAAGAAAGGCACTTATAGTTAAAGGATTAAGGCAAATTGGGAAAACTTATATTGTAAAAAAATTCGCTAAAGAAAATTACGATAATGTTATTTTAATCGATTTTAAAAAAGAACCAAGTTTGAAGAAGTGTTTTGATACTGACCTAAATGTAGATAATTTAGTAATTAATATTTCTGCAAATAAACCAGGTGCATTCTTTATTCCACATAAGACAATTCTTATTTTAGATGAGATTCAAGAATGTTCAGCTGCGAGAGCGTCAATAAAATCGTTCATGGAAGATGGTCGATTTGATATTATTGCTACAGGTTCTCTCCTTGGGATTAAAGGCTATAATTCAAAATACGCTGGCGGAATATCAGTTGGATTTGAACACACAATTTATATGAAAGCAATGGATTTTGAAGAATTCTTGCGGGCAAGAGGAATTAATAAAGAAATCATTAATTACGTTAAAGAATGTTTCAAAAACAAAACTAAAGTAAGTGAGGCTGTACATCAAGCGTTTACAAGATATTATAGAGAGTATATATGTGTAGGTGGTCTTCCTGAAGTAGTTAGGACATTTGTGGATACAAAGGATATGAATCAAGTTAGAAAAGAGCAAAAGGACTTGATTGAAGAATATAAAGATGACTTTGCTAAACATTTAGATGAAAACGAACAAGAAAGAGTTGACAAAACATTACTCGCGCAAATAAATAGGGTTTTTGACTCACTTCCTTCTCAACTTGCAAAAGAAAATAAAAAATTTATGGTATCAAAAATTGATAAGAGAGGAACACTAGAAAAATATTCATCAGCGATTCAATGGCTTGTTGATTATGGTTTGGTTGACCGCTGCTATAATTTATCTATTCCAGAATTACCTTTAGAAGGTAATAAAATATCAGAAACGTTTAAACTGTTTTTTGCAGATACAGGTCTGTTAGTTGCACTACTAGATGAAGGAACAGCCGGTCATATCTTGACAGGCGATATAGGTATATATAAAGGTGCAATATACGAACAATCATTCGCAGATGCATATTTAAAAAATAAAAAGAAACTATATTATTTCTCTAAAGAAAGTGGACTAAAAATAGATTTCATAACTGGAAATTATGATGAAGTAATACTTTTAGAGGTTAAAGCAAAAGATGGTCGTACAAAAGCAGCATTAGAAGTGTTAAATAATAAAGAAAAATACAAAGATGTAAAAAAGTTGATTAGACTGAAGGATAGTAATGTTGGAACTTTAGACAACATTGATACTTTTCCAACATATATGTCATTTTTAATTTCTTAATTCCTCAGAGGTGTTAATAATCCAAAAAGCATCAATTTGATTCTTTTAGCTTTACTTAGAATAAATATTGCAAAGATACCATTAATTAGACGCCCTCTATGAGATTTTATATCTTTCCTTTTCCCTTTTTCATTAAATATCTTTTATCGTATGCCTGTCTTTTATAAAAATACTGGCAAGTTCACTGAAATTTGGTAATATTTCCATTATTTTAAACTTACTCAAAGTACCAACTAAGTTAAGTTCCATAATTCCTTCTTTTGAGGTAATCATAGAATGTTATCCAAACTGGTACTTGTTATTTTCCCTTTTTGATTATGTTATAAAACCGCTATCAGTTAATATGGATACCAAATAGAAGATGGTGTTTATGTTATGCGATCGATTGTTTGAAAAGTTAATATTCTTGAAATAAATATTTTTAGATAAATTAATTAAAGATATTAAAATCCCTAATAGGTTCGATTGAAGTATGAAGTGTAATTGTCAATTAGAAAATGTAGTTTGGGGATGAGGACATAATCTTGGACTAAAATATATATAGAAAGGACAATTGATTATGTACACATTAAAGGAAATTAAACACGCACTAAAAATATTAGAACAATATGATTTTCAATTTGCAAAAACATCAAAAAGCAACAGGAATAAAAGTTAGGACAATTAGAAGCTGGTATAATAAACAAAAATTAGGAATACCACTTTTAACAAGGCCTTATGTACATTCAAGAAGAGGCAAATGGACTATTGAAGAGAAAAAAAGCAATTCTTGATTATTACTTTTCTCATGGTGAAAATTGTTCAATAGCAGTAAGGGTCTTTGGCTATCCATCTTTAAGTTCAATGAAAGATTAGGTTAGAAATGATAAAAGATACAAACAAAAACACTTTATTGTGAACAAACCTAAAGCTTTTACCGAAGATGAAAAATAAGAGATTGTTGTTGAATTTGCATCCCGTAAAGAATCTGGAAATGAAGTAGCAAATAAATATGGTGTTAGTAGAGAAACAATATATAAATGGCAGCGAAATTATATTGATTCATCTCATAAAGAAAAGATCAATAATGATACTGATATTTTTAATCATGACATCTTAATTAAAGAAAATAAAAAGCTTACACTTGAAAATAAAATTTTAAAAAAGGCTAATGAATTATTAAAAAAAGAATTGGGCGATAACTTTTCATCACTTACCAATAAGGAAAAAACTCAAATTGTTATCGCCCTTAAAACGAATACAGAGTAAGTGATATTTTACCTATAATTAATTTAAAAAAATCTACATATTTCTATGAAAATAAATCATTATTAAAAGATAAATATAAAATGGAGAAAAATTTAATTATCCAATTATTTCATGACAATTATGACTGCTACGGATACAGAAGAATTAAAGCATCATTATTTCAAGAATATGGAATAAAAATTTCTGAAAAAGTAATAAGAAAACTAATGAAAGAACTTAGTTTGTTTGTTTGTGCCCCTAAAAAAGCAAAATATTCATCGTACAAGGGAGAAATCAGTCCTGAATCTGAAAATTTAATAAAAAGAGATTTTAAAGCAAAAGAACCATATTCAAAAGCATTAACGGATATTACTGAATTCTCTTTGTGTGATGGTAAAGTTTATCTATCACCATTAGTTGATTGTTTTACTGGGGTACCAATTACTTATACTATTGGGAAATCCCCAAATACCGAATTAACGAATTCAATGTTAGATAAAGCTCACGATATTGTAGGTAACACAAACATGATCGTTCATTCGGATAGAGGTTTCCACTATAGACTAGACTGTTGGATTAATCGAATGAATGATTTTGGTTATCTAAGATCAATGAGTAAAAAAGGGTGTTCGCCGGATAATTCGGCTTGTGAAGGTTTCTTTGGAACATTAAAAAACGAATTCTATTATTCGAGAAATTGGAATTTAGTAACAGCCGATGAATTTATCATAGAACTCGAAAAATATCTTGATTGGTTTTGCAATAAGCGAATTAAGAAGCGACTAAATTATTTGAATAGGAATGAGTATATGTTAAACTATGCAAAACAAGTCCAATAAAAAGTCCGCACTCCCTTTCCTACAAAACTATTCTGTCAAATACAGCTAGTGCGATAAATCCTTTATTGGTTCGATACAAGTATCAAGCCCCTTAGGGATTTTCCTTAGTTAAAAACTTGTATATCAAATAGATTCGTTGGTAAGAATTATTTTAACTCCAAAATATCGATTTATCACACGCCAAACTTGCGATTTAATTTAATCCAAAATTGCGATTTAATGGTATGGATGTATAATATTAATGAGGTTAAATTATGGAAAAAAAGTATATAGATAGATTATTTGATAAAAAACTTGAATTTTACTTAAGAAGTGTTGGTGCTATACAAATCGTAGGTCCAAAGTGGTGTGGAAAGTCAAGAACTGCTAGACGATATGCAAAAACCACAATTGATTTAATGAAAAAAAGTGTTAGGGACCAATTTGTTCCAATTGCGAAACAATCACCTGAGACACTATTAGATTATGGACAAAAACCATTATTAATTGATGAATGGCAAATAATTTCTTTTATTTGGAATAGTTTGAAAGAGAAAATAGATGAAAATGGAACATTTGGACAATTCATATTGACAGGGAGCGTTACTGATGCAACTCTTGATAAATCTTTCTATGGCGAGGAAAATGAAAAACATACTGGCACAGGGAGAATAATAAAAAAACTTATGAGAACTATGTCTCTTTATGAGGCCGGTGATAGTAATGGAAATGTATCTTTGATAGGGCTTAAAGATGGTATTTTTAAGCCTACTATATGTGATAAAACATTACACGATTATTCTTTTTATATTTGCAGAGGAGGGTGGCCTCTTTCAATTGGGGAAGAAAAAGATATTGCCCTTCAACAAGCAAAAACATTTTATAGTGGATTAGTGAATGAAGACATTTTTTCACTTTCTGATATCCCACTTAGAAAAGACATAAATAGGGCAAAGAAAATATTAAGATCTTATTCTAGATGCATCTCATCAGAAGCGTCAAATGAATCCATTAGAGAAGATGTAAAATCAAATGGAGATGAATTAGATAAGGA
Organism: Candidatus Onthovivens sp.; assembly: GCA_034087725.1. Lineage (GTDB taxonomy): Bacteria > Bacillota_I > Bacilli_A > RFN20 > CAG-826 > Onthovivens. The sequence goes on from JAXDXW010000032.1 coordinate 18,652, forward strand.
AACATTTAAAAAATATATTCTAGCATTAGAAAGATTGTTTGTTATTGAAGAACTAGAAGCTTGGAATCCTAATTTAAGAAGCAAAACCGCAATAAGAACTAAAAATACTAGACATTTTGTTGATCCTTCTATTGCAACAGCGGCATTAAATCTTTCTGAAGATAATATGTTCTTAGATATGAATACTTTTGGTCTACTATTTGAATCATTGGTTATAAGAGATTTAAGAATATACTGTGACTCAATTGGAGCTTATGTGTATCATTATAGGGATAAGGCAGAAAGGGAAGCTGACGCTGTTATAGTGTTTGAAGATGAATCTTGGGCACTAGTTGAAGTAAAGCTATGTAATCAAGAAGAAATAAAAGCGTCATCAAAGAAACTAATTGAATTAGCTAAAGATATTGATAACACAAATCATCCAAAGCCTTCATTTTTAATGATTGTCACGGCTACACAAACAGCTTACGTTGATGAAAATGGGGTATATGTGGTGCCACTTGGATGCTTAAAAAATTAATAATTATTCGAAAAAAGTAAAAAACAGTAAAAAATAGTTTGTTCAGTCGAAAAACTAGACGATCATATGTAAACAAAAAATAATTATACGTTTGTCAAAAAACTCATCCGTTGTTAAAATAACAAGAAAATCACTAATAGGTTTGATACAAGTATCAAGCCCGTTAGGGATTAAAAAACAGTGAACAAATGATGAATAAAATGTCACTGTTTTTTATTTTATAAGCAAAATGTCATATATGCTGGAATGCAAATAA
>JAXDXW010000033.1:0-32296 GCA_034087725.1 Candidatus Onthovivens sp.
TGCTGTTGGACACTTATCATTTGATGCAAAAGACGCACAAAAGAGACACGCTGAAGGAGAAAAAGTTGTTTTAATTAGAGCAGAAACCTCACCAGAAGATATTGAAGGCATGGTTGCAGCTGAAGGTATTTTAACAATGCGTGGTGGTATGACATCACATGCTGCAGTTGTTGCTCGTGGTATGGGTAAATGCTGTGTTACAGGTTGTAGTGCTGCTATAGTTGATGAAGAAGCTCAAACTTTAACTCTTAATGGTAAGGTTTATAGTGTAGGAGATACAATTTCTATCAACGGTACTACAGGTGAAGTCTTTGAAGGACCTGTTAAATTAGTAGAAGCAAGTTTAGACGGAAACTTTGGTAGAATGATGGCTGCTGCTGATAAATACAAACGCTTAATTATTAGAACAAACGCAGATACTCCACGTGACGCTCAACAAGCTGCAAAATTTGGCGCACAAGGTATCGGCTTATGTAGAACTGAACATATGTTCTTCGATAAAGATAGAATTTTCCATATGAGAAAGATGATTTTATCTGATACCGTAGAACAAAGAGAAGCTGCTTTAGCTGAATTATTACCATATCAAAGAAACGATTTCTATGGTTTATATATGGCTATGGGTAGCCTCGAAAGAATTGAAGTTAATGTTAGATTACTCGATCCACCTCTACACGAATTCTTACCACAAGAAGAGGATAAGATCGCTGAACTTGCTGAATCATTAAATATGACAGTTCAACAAGTCAAAGATAGAATTAGCTATTTACACGAATTCAACCCAATGATGGGCCATAGAGGTTGTAGATTAGACGTTTCTTATCCTGAAATCGGAAGAATGCAAGCAAGAGCAATTATCGAAGCTGCAATTAAAGCTAGCCATGACTTAAATAAGCCAATTGAACCAGAAATTATGATTCCATTAACACTTGATGTTAAAGAATTTAAATTTGTTAAAAAGGTTATAGTTGAAGAAGTCGAAAAAGTACTCTCAGAAAACAATGTATCAATGAAATATCACGTTGGTACTATGATCGAAATTCCTCGTGCTGCTTTACTCAGTAGTGAAATCGCAAAAGAAGCTGAATTCTATAGCTTTGGAACTAACGATTTAACACAAATGACTTTTGGCTTCAGCCGTGATGACGCTTCCAAATTCTTACCAGATTATTACAAGAATAAGATTTTCGAAGAAGATCCTTTCCAAACTGTTGACCAAAGAGGTGTTGGTAAGCTCATTAAGATGGCTGTAGAAGACGGCAAAGCTTCAAGACCTACATTATTAACTGGTGTTTGTGGTGAACACGGTGGTGATCCTAAATCAATCGAATTCTTCAACAAGGTTGGTCTAGATTATGTTTCATGTTCTCCATATAGAGTACCAATTGCTAGATTAGCTGCTGCGCAAGCTGAAATCCTCTTACAAAGAGAAAAGGCAAAAAAAGCTGCTTAACTATCAAATAAATAAAAATAAAGAATCAGGGTAATCCTGATTCTTTTTTATTTTTACTTGATTTTTGCAAGGTTTTTATTGAAAATATTAGTTTTTTAATATTTTTGTTAGTTCAACTTGATATCCTTTGTTGTAATATTTTCTTTCTGCTTTTTGCGCAACTTTTTTATTTTTTGTAAAACACACTAATGCGCTGCCTGATCCTGTCATTGTAACAAACTCAAATCCCTCTTGGAGCAAAGATTCATACAATTCCTTTATTTGAGGCAATAAACTACAAGAAGGCTCAAATAAATCATTCTTAATCTCGTCTTTCAATGAGACGTCATTGCTTAAGAATTTATTTTTTAACCTTTCAATATCGCAAGGGTTCTTGCCAAATTCGTCAGATTTAATAAAAACTTCCTCGGTAGATAAACCGATAGGATGCTTTACAATTAGTACAAAGTCGTCGTATCTTGTGTTCTCAAATACTGTGACTTGATCTCCAATTCCTTTTACAATGGACGACTTATTTAGCATACAAAAAGGGACATCAGAACCGAGTTGCAAAGCTATTTCCATTAATTCATCATAAGTAGGGTTTATTTTTAATAATTTTATAATTCCTCTTACTGTAGCAGCGGCGTCCGCACTGCCTCCCCCGAGTCCGCTTTGTATAAATATTCTTTTATGAATAACGACTCGAAACTTATTCGTGATGTTCCGCTTAACTCTACAAACATCAATTGCTTTATGACACAAATTATATCTCGTCACTTTAAGTGAATACTCATCACACGTAACAAAATCGTCAGTAACATCGTTAGGCAAAAAAGATATTTCAATGGTGTCATGTAATTCTAAAGGAAGCATAATTGTTTCCAAATTATGGTAACCATTCTCACGTTTATCTAAAACATTTAATCCAAGATTCATCTTGGCATAAGCTTTTTCAATCATATTAATCTATTATAATTTTAATTTCTTCTGTTTCAATATCTCGGTAGCTATTTTTTCAAAATTATCCAAAGTTAGATCTTCAGGCCTTTCAGACTCCGAAATATTACAGTTAGCAAAAACCGCGGTTCTTAAATCTGCATCTGGTATTATCTTTTTTAAATTATTGCTAATATTTTTTCTTCGATTTTGAAATGAAATTTCAATTATTTTAAACAAAAACCCTGCAAAACCTCTATCTTTTTCCTTTTTTTGTTTTATTGAGAAGACAATCGAATCAACGGTTGGTGCAGGAAAAAAGCAATTCTTTTTTACTATAAATTCTTTCTTTACTTCAAACAAATAATCGAGTTCGAAGTTTATAGGTGTCTTTTCTCTTTTATTTTTCGAAGTAATTCTATCGAAAAATTCCTTTTGCACCATAAATGTAGCGCTCTCTAATTTATCAAAATTTTTTATGATAAAAGAGAGTATATCAGTTGAAATATAATAAGGCAAATTCCCAACAATTTTGTTAAAAGAAAAATCCTTATACTTCAATATATTTTGATTAACAATTTCAATATTAGAATCCTCAAAAGCTTTACTTAGATAGTCTACAAACTTTTTGTCATATTCTACAGCTACATACCTAGAAGTTTGATTAATTAATTTTTCACTCATCGCTCCTAATCCAGGCCCAATTTCAAGTAAAAAATCATTTTCATTCAAATCTAATAAAGCAACTATGTCATTTACAACATTCTCAGAAATTAAAAAATTTTGACCAAGCTCTTTTTTAGCGTGAGAGTTTACTATTGAAAAATATTTAATTATATCTTTTTCATTTAACATAACCTTCTATATCCTCCTTGGTAAAGCCTAACATTCTTAATTTCTTTAAGAGTTGCTTAGCGTTTGAGTGTCCAATATGCATTTTTTCACACAATAAGTCTCTTTTGAAATTAGATTTAGGTCCAATAAGACCTAGTTCTAAAAGATCATTGGCGGTTAAATTGCTTTCAATCTTGTTGTCGCTGAAACAAACCACGTTTTGTAAAGCGTTAATTACTTCCTCTTTTGTAGATTCTGCGACACCAACCTTATTTTTCTTAATAGAACATTCTTTTTTTACATATGCATTAAGCACGCCTGGTACTTCCCTATTTATTGCTTGCCTAATTTTTTTACCTGGATAATCTGGGTCTGTTAAAACAATGCAAGTGCCATTTTCTTTGTATTTTTTAATAAATGCAAAATCATTTTCGCCTACAGCGGATCCATTAACAGAATAAAAGTTTGCATCTATAAACGAAGATAAAAAAACTATATCAGTTTTTCCTTCGACAATTATTAATCCATCAATTTTTATTTTCATAAATCAAAAACATTTAAGGCGTTATTATAAGAAACTTCTTCAAGATAATTTTCATCTATATTCCTTAGCGATGCAGCGAATTGAACAGTATTTTTTATATATTTAGGTAAATTAATTTTTCCTCTATATGGGGTTGGAGCTAAATAAGGTGCATCAGTTTCGAAAACAATTTTATCTAAAGGTATATTTAAAAAAGTTTCTCTATTTTTTATAGCGTTTTTAAAAGTTAGTGTTCCGCCAAATGCCAAATAATATCCGAGTTTTATAAATTCTCTCCCCATCTCTAAAGAACCCGAATAGCAATGAAGAATACCTTTTTTATTACAATTATTTTCTTTTAATATATTAAATGTATCTTGCATAGCATCTCTAGAGTGTATTGATATCGGCAAATCAAGACGATTAGCTAATCGGATTTGCTCAATAAACATAACTTTTTGCTTTTCTTTAGTCTCTAAATCTTTTTCCCAATAATAATCAAGACCAATCTCACCAATAGCGATGACTTTATTAGATGATCTTGCTAATTTTTCTAACACATTGATGGATTGTTCATTGAACTGTTTGTGCTCTGTAGGGATTATTCCTACGCTTGCATAAACATCTTTATAACAATTTGCTATTTCTATCGCTTTTTTGCTACTTTCAACGTCGTAACCGATACATAAAAATTTTTCTACACCACATTCTTTTGCTTCATTGATATATTCATCTAAATTTGAAAGTAATTTTTCGTCGTTTAAATGTATATGTGTGTCAAAAATCATTTTATTTACCTAAGCAAAATCTTGAAAAAATTTCTTTCGCTATATCAAAATCACAGTCTTCGCCAGTAATTTCTAAAAGAGAGGTGTACGCTAAATGAATATCTTCAAGCAATAAATCAATTGTAACGCCTTCATTGGCTTTAGAAATTGTATTTAATAGATACTTTTTTGATTTTTCTAAAAGGCCTATTACTCTCTCGTTCGCTAAAGACGGGGTTTTAAAATCATAATCATTTAGACCAAAATGATTTAATATGCTTTCTAATAATTGATCTATTTTTTTATTTTTTGCAGAAATAAAAATACCCTCTTTGTTTGAGTAATCGATTATGTCGCTTTTATTAAAGACTGTTAAATATGGTCTATTTCCAATAATAGATATAATCTCTTTATCTTCTTCATCCATATCAGGATTATCAAAAAGGCACAATATTAAATCAGACTTTTCAATTTGATTAATGCTTTTGTTTATTCCAATTGTTTCAATTTTATCATCACTTTTTCTAATACCTGCCGTATCAAAGAAATTAAATTTGACCCCTTTGAAATTTACACTTCCTTCAACGATATCTCTAGTTGTTCCTTTAATATCTGTTACTATAGCTTTTTCCTCGTTTAAAATAGTATTTAGTAAAGATGATTTTCCTACATTAGGTTTACCAACTATAGCAATATTTAATCCGTCTTTTACAAGTTTTCCTTTTCTTCCGTTTTTTATTAAAAAGTCTATTTTTTCAATAATAACCTTGCAAAAATCAACTATTTTTTCAGAATCTAATTCTTCGATGTCAGTGTATTCGCTGTAATCAATTGAAGCTTCGATTTGTGCAAGCAGGTCACATAATTCTTTTTTAACTGGCACAAGAAGAGAAGAAGTTTTCCCTAAAATAGCTTTTAAAGAAACGTTTTTACTCTCTTCTGTTTCGGCGTTTATCATATCATTAATAGCTTCAGCTTGTACTAAATCCATTTTGCCATTTAAATACGCTCTAAAACTATACTCTCCCCTTTCTGCAAGTTGTGCCCCTGCTTTAATAGCGAGGGAGATTATTTTATTATAAATTAAAGGACTTCCATGACACATAATTTCAACACTATCTTCACCAGTAAAAGAACGAGGGCCTTTATATGCTAAAAGTACAACTTCATCGATTATTTCGTTCTCATCTTTTATATATCCGTGAAATATTGTGTTTTTTTCTACACTTATCAAACTCTTACTGAAAAAATTTGATACAACAAAAAAACAATCGTCACCGCTAAGTCTAACGATTGCGAGTGCACTCCTAAGAGGCGGTGTTGCAAGTGCGACGATTGTCTTATTCATTTTTATTCTAAAGCGTTATTTTCGTTGGCTTTATTTGATTCGTTATTTTTTATTGTACCAACATATTTAATAACAATTGATCTTTCTTTCCCGTCACCAACAGATTCGGTTTTAATGTTTTTAAATGTGGAAAGTGCATTATGTACTTTCTTTCTTTCATCTGGTGTCATTGGATCTAATTTGATATCCACATGTGTCTTTAAAACTTCTTTTGCACTACGTTTAGCAAGAGAAATTACTTTAGAGTATTTTTTATCTTTATAATCTCCGATATCTAAAAGAATTCTAACTTTTCTCTTAAATTTAGTGTTGCATGCTAATTTTACCAATTCATTAAGTGATTGGAGTGTACTTCCGTTTTTACCTATAATTAATGAGTTTTTATTAGTTTCGATTAATATTTTTGCAACTCCATCTCTATAGAATGTTTGTAAAGAAACCTCTAACCCTAAGCCATTGATAACTGTTTTAATATATTCTTCAGCATATTCGATAATGTCTGCTACTTCATAGACAGCAATAGTAGCTTTCTTAGTAAATAAGGTTTTCTTTTCCTCTTCAATTTCGTAAACCAATTCAGATTCTTCGATTTTCAAATCTTCAGAAGCTAATTTTACAGCTTCTTCGACAGTTTTTGCTGTATATTTTTTCATTTTTATCTCCTATTATTTTTCTTTTTCACCATGATAATATGCATAATTACTGATTGAGCTATTGCAAATAAAGCACTCGAGAACCAATAAACTCCCATAGCTGCAGGTAATGTGAATCCCATAACAATAATGAATATAGTCATTACCCAAGACATAATTTTCATTTGCTTTTGTTGAGAAGTTTCAGCGGAACTCTTATTTAATTTTGATACTTGTTGCATTTGTTTCTTTTGAAGCCGTTGAGGTACCTTCATAGATATAATTTGCGCAGCAGACATTAATAAAATAAGAATTAGTGCAGTCCACCAGCCTGGGTTGGATGGCCATCTAGAGAAATTCTTTAAAACATCCCAAATAGTATCAGATAATCTCAAGCCTAAAACCGCATCAACAGATAAAGATGCAGCGCCGCTCATACCATTCCAAACTGCAATAAATAGTGGAAATTGTATGATCATGACTAAAAAAGACGCAAATGGATGTACCTTATGTTTTTTATATAAAGCCATTTGAGCTTGTGCTAATCTTTGTTTTTCATAGTCGTTAGTTTCACTATTAGGGTACTTTTGTTGTAATTTCGCTATTTCAGGTTGCAACATCGTCATCTTTTGTTGAGATAATGTTGAATAGAAGCTAACAACCATGAACAATAGACGTACTATAACAGTAACTAATAAAACAGAAGCAACTTGTCCCCAACCATTCATTCCGAAAGAATGTGAGAAATATTCGACCATATAAGCAATAGGATAAACAAGAAGTCCTTCAAGCCGTCCGTGACTCCATGCATCGCCCCAACTAGATTTATTAGTTAATTGAATAGTGTCATTAAGTTCGTCTTCTGATGTGTGGCCATAAAAACCATCGTCGATGGTATAACAACTTTTCAATGCAACAACTTTGCTATCGCATTTAGTTTTATATGCACTAAGTATATCAGAGCTCATTGCATAGCCACTAGTAATGCCAATAGCAGCTTTTTCGCTTTTAATTTGATTATTCCATGTCGTAATGTTTTTCCAATAATCACCTTCAGCCATATTTAATTTATCTTTTGTTGAAGGTTCAAGGTATTTATATTCTCCGTAAGTTGTTAGTAAAGAATTGTTTCTTCCTAAAATTTTTTCAGAATCAATTAAATTGCCCTGCTCATCGAAATAAGAATAGGTGCCACCATTTAATAAAATCTGACGTTTTTCATCGGTTTTTTCTTTTTGATAATCGTTGTAAGCTTTTGCTGTATATCCGTATAAAAGCTCATAAGCAGAACTTACACTTTTTTCGTTAAAATATTGCTCGCTAGAAGCAACTTCAAACATATAATTTAAAGACTTAATATCTAAATCAGTCCAAAATTGATTTGATGGCAAGTTATATGAAGAAGTTTTTGCGGCTGTTTCTATTTCATCGACAAGACTATTTTTCGATACTTTTAGATTATAACTAGTCTTATTATTATTGGCGTCCAATGAATATGTTTTGATGTTTGTAGTTCTAATAAAATAAATATTAGAGAAATCATAAGAAGTAGTAGTGTGAGAATTATTAAAAATAGTGGCTTTATTAATTAGTTTTGCACTAACTTTAGCACCATTTGAATCAAAAATATCGATTGTATAATTCTTAATAGTTTCTTCTGTTACTTCAGTGTCGTCTTTTTCAAAGTAAACTGTTTTATCATTTTTTACTAATTTACTTTGTAAGTAGTCTACAGCATCTTTTTCTGTTTCGAAAAATACGGTATTTATTGGATCTACTGAATATCTAAAAGAAGCACTATCTTTTACGCTACAAAAAGAATTACAAGAAGTTAAAATCCCTAAAGTAGCAACAATACCGAAGATAGCAAATATCTTTTTGGTTTTTTTATTCATTTAAATCTCCTATTAAGGTTATTAATAACGTTGATAGTTGCTCGCAGTTCGTTTGAAACGAGTTAATATCATATTTTTTATTGATTGTAACGATAATATCAACAGGAATATTGTAGCTAATTATCGAATCAATAATACTTCGTGTTTGTCTTTTAATTTTGTTTCTAACAACAGCATTGCCATTCTTTTTAGTGACTAAAATTCCAATGCGAGTAAAATTATAGTCATTTTTCCTGAAATAAACACAATACAATTCGTTTTTATAAAATTTTCTTTTGTTTAAAATTTCCTTAAATTCACGATATTTTTTAATAGTATTTATTTTTTTCATTTACAATTAAGCAACTAAAACTTTTCTGCCTTTTGCTCTTCTTCTAGCTAAGACCTTTCTTCCATTAGCAGTAGACATTCTGCTTCTAAATCCATGCACTCTTGCGTGATGTAATTTACTAGGTTGATATGTTCTTTTCATAATTTTCCTCCTTTAAACGTAATTAAAATTATATATGTATAAATACATATATGTCAAATTCTTAATATTTTCATTATTAACTTTATTTTCGTTAGACTTTCAACATTTTTACATTAATGAACATAGCGTTATTGAGTGTTGATAAAAACGTGGAAAACAATGATTTTTGTCGATACCATCATTATATTTAATATTTTCAGCTTTTTTAAGTGTGGATATTTTTATCATCTTATTCTTGGTAAAAAAAGTTAATAACATTTTTCCACATTTATCCACATTTTAAAGTTGTGGATTTGCTTTTTTATCGATAGCACCGTATCTTTTTTAATTTATAATGTGGACAACTTAAAATTATTCTTTTTTTATCACATTTTATTCTTTATCAATGATAAAATACTAAACAGGATTTATATCTATGTTACAATCTATTAGCGAATTAAATAACTTACGGAAAAGGGTTTTAAACAAGATTTCTGATCAAATCAATGACCCTAAAGCTTTCGATGCTTTTTTTAAAGAAACTTTTATTTACACTGTTGAAGATAATGTCATGTATGTTTGCTGTTCTTCGGTGTTAGCTTCTAAAATTTTACAAGCAAAATATTTGGATTTAATTACTTCTTTAGTATCGTCAGAAAGCAATAAAAATTATAAAATTTCTTTCTTATCAACAGATGAAAAAATCGAAATTGGAGATAGTTATTTCAACACTCCGTCAATTCAGAAAAAACCCGCTTTTTTTCCAAATAACCGCCTAGAACCTCAATATAATTTTGAAAATTTTGTTATTGGATCTTCAAACGAGGAAGCTTTTAAAGCGTCTTCTATAGTCGCTAATAAACCTGGCAAATTTTACAATCCTTTATTCATTTACTCTCAATCAGGTTTAGGAAAAACGCATTTATTAAACGCTATTGGAAATAGTGCTCTCGAATTTAACCCTGAATTAAAAGTATTATACTGTTCTTCTCAGGATTTTATTGATGAGTACATTAAATTCGTAAACAGCGATAAGAACGACGAAAATTTAAAAGAATATATTACGAATTTTGATATTTTGTTGATTGACGATATTCAGCTTTTGCAAGATAAAACAAAGACTGAAGAATTTTTCTTTGGTATTTTTGAGATTTTCAACAAACAGGGAAAACAAATAGTTCTTACATCTGACCGCTTACCAATAGAGTTAAAAGGGTTAGAACAACGCTTAGTTACACGTTTTATGCGCGGCTTGACTGTTTCTATTCAACCGCCTACACAAGAATTATGCGAAAATATTTTGCGAAAAAAGATTTCTTGTTCAGAGTTATCAGATATCACTTTCGATGATGAAGTTATTAGTTTCATCGCTTCTAAATTCAAAAACAGTGTTAGGAATCTTGAAGGCGCTTTGCTTAGACTTAGTTTTTATGAATCAATAAATCCTGTAGAAAAAATAGACATGGATTTTGTTCAAGACGCTCTTTCTTCTTTAATAGATGTAAAAACTAAAAAAGGGAAAGTTACAAGTCAAAAGATTTTAAACACCGTTTCATCTTATTTTAACATTTCTACTTCGCAATTGGTTGGTAAATCAAAAACAACTAGAATTGTTACAGCTCGTCACTTTGCGATTTATTTAATTCGAAATATTCTCGACATGCCACTAAAGCAAATTGGAGATTTGTTTTCTGGTAGAGATCATGCGACTATTATCCATAGTATAAATAAAATTGAACTCATGTTGAAAACTGATGCAGAAGCAGCTACTATTGTCAACACATTAAAAAAGCAAATTTCTTCGACGTAATCGCACTTTTTTTGCAATTATAGTTAGTTGTCCACATTATCAACAGACATTATTATTAATATAAGTTTAAAGGAGTAATAAAATGAAATTTATTATTAAAAAAGATTATTTTTTAAAAGGTCTATTATCAGTTACTAAAATTATCCAAATCAAAGCTATAAATCCAATTCTATCCAATATTAAACTAGATTTAACCTTGGATGGATTATCTTTAACAGGATCTAATGGTGAATTATCCATTATGACAACTATACCATTTTTTGATGATTCTAAAGAAATTATAAGAGATTATTCAAAAGGTGCTACACTGATTAATGCGTTTCTGATTACTGAAATTGTAAAAAGACTTTCTGGAAATGAAATCTCCTTTGAATTACTTGATGATTCTATTGCTAAAATTGAATGCGATAAGTCTTTATTCAAACTAAATTCAATCAGAGCCGAAGAATATTTAGATTTAAGCTTCGATAAAATAGGAGCAAAAATCAATTTAACAACAGAATTATTTAACGATATTGTTAATCAAGTTGCTTTTGCAGCAAGTATCAAGGATAATAGACCATCTTTAACTGCGGTTAATTTAGAGAGCGATACTTCTCGATTATTATTTACTGCAACTGATACAGCTCGTTTAGCTAGAAAAGAAGTTGATATTCAAACAAAAGAAAGGATAAACGCAAATATTCCTTCTAAAACTGTTATGGAAGTTCAACGTTCTATTACTACTGAAAAAGACATAAATATGTACATATCAGATAAAAAAGTTTTGTTCTGCTTAAAAAATATGTATATATCATCAAGTTTAAAAAGTGGCGAATATCCAAATACAAAAAATATCATACCATCAAACTTTTTCTATACTTTAGAAGTTAACGGAAATGAATTAATTTCTGCGATGGATGTTGTTTCTTTGTTGTCTCAAGAAAAAGATAATGTTGTAAAACTATCTATGAATTCTAACAAAGTTGAAGTTAGTTCAAAGTCTCAGCAAAACGGAACAGGTAGTGTTTTAATTGAAAATTTTTCATTCAAATCATCTAATGAGAGATTAGATATTTCTTTTAATTACGAATTTGTTAAGAGTGCTATAAAAGCTTTAAAATCTGATGATGTAGTTATCTCCTTTATTGGTGAAATCAGACCTTTTACAATCACTACTAAAAATGATCCATCCGTTATTCACTTAATAACTCCTTATAGAACCTATTAGAGAGCTGTTTTAGTTAGCGTCGTATAGGTATACATATTTTTGAATTTACTATTTAAAAGACACTTCCTTTAATATATAATATTAAAGGAGTTGTTTTTATGTCAAAAGAAAATGTTCAAAAGATTAAAATACTCACTGATTACATTACACTAGGTCAATTACTAAAGTTAGCTAATGTAATATCTTGTGGAGGAGAGGCAAAAAGCTTTATTGCTCGTAATTCCATTTTTGTAAACGCTGAAGAGTGTAAGCAAAGAGGAAAAAAGCTTAGAGAACGTGATCAAGTTAACATAAACAACGAATTGTTTTTTGAAATAACTAGATGATTCTTGAAAAAATAAAATTAATAAATTTTCGAAACTATCTGCATCAAGAAATTAATTTTGGAGAAGGGATTAATTTTATTTTTGGTGAAAACGCATCCGGAAAAACAAATTTAATTGAAGGGATATATTTTTTATCATTAAGTAGATCTTTTAAAAAGAATAAAGAAGCAGAATTAATACAAAAAAATTACAATAACTTATTTGTTCAAGGTGTTATTCGCAGTGAAAGTGTTGACAAAATTGAAATCTATTCTGATAAAAATGCTAAAAAAATAACAATTAATGGTAAAAGTGAAAGGAAAATAAGTAGCTTAGCAAAATATATTAACTGCATTGTTTTTCGACCTGAAGATACTTCGCTTTTTAAAGATTCACCTTCCATAAGACGTTCATTATTAAATTTATCTATTTCAAAAGTGAGCGAAACTTATAGGACTAATTTATTATCTTATGAAAAAATACTTTTATTAAGAAACGACGAATTAAAAAAAGAAAGTGTTAACGAAAAATATATCGAAGTTCTTACGGACCAATTAATAAAATTATGCTATTCCATCGATAAAGAAAGACATGTATTTCTTAGTCAGATAAACAAACATATTTCTAGTATTTTTAATGATATTTCGGGCTACAAATCGAAAGTAGTAATCCGAAACAAATATTTTGTTAATGATTTTGAAAATTATTTACAAGAAGCGAAAGTAAAATTCATTAATAGCTACTCGGAAGATTTGCGTCAAAAAGTTACAACGAACGGAATTCATAAAGAAGACTTTGAACTATTGATAGATGGGCGAAATGTTGGACTTAGCGGATCTCAAGGAGAAAACCGAATGGCTTCAATCGCTTTTAAACTAAGCATGTATTTTTTACAAGAATCAAAAATAGTTAAACCAATTATATTGCTAGATGATGTTTTATCCGAACTTGATGAAAATCATGAAGAAAGATTAATTAATCATTTACGCAATTATGAGCAAGTATTTATTACTTCATCTAAAAGAACAAAGTATAAATTTGACAACGTATATAAAGTGAAAAACGGGGCTGTCCAAAAGGAGAATGACAATGGATAAAGAAAATGAAAAAGTTACTGTAGAAACTGAGGAATCACTACTAGTTAACGATGAAGTTTCTGATCAAGAAAATAACATTGATAAAAACTTATCTGACACAATTATTACCGGCGTCGACGAAAGAGACTTAGAAAAAGTTGATGAAGATTACACTGGAAAAAGTATTTCTGTTCTCGAAGGTCTTGAAGCTGTTAGAAAGAGACCTGGTATGTATATCGGAAGTACTAGTTCAACGGGTTTACATCATCTTGTATGGGAAATCGTTGATAACGCAATTGATGAAGCTTTAGCTGGACATTGTGATACTATAACAGTAGACATCAATGAAGACAATACAATCACTGTTTCTGACAATGGTAGAGGAATTCCTGTAGACGTTGTTGATAAAACAGGTAAATCAGGTGTAGAGACAGTTTATACCATACTTCACGCAGGCGGAAAATTCGGCCAAGGCGGAGGATATAAAGTCAGTGGAGGTCTCCATGGTGTTGGTGCAAGTGTTGTAAACGCCCTTTCTTCTTATGTTGAAGTTATTGTAAAAAAAGATGGCGGAGTTTACTTTATTCGATTCGAAGATGGTGGACATGCTGTTGCACCTTTAAAACAAATCGGAACTTGTCCTTTAGATGAACATGGTACAAAAGTTACTTTTAAACCAGACCCTAAAATTTTTAAAGAAACTACTGTTTTTAACTACGATACTATCAATAACAGGCTAAGACAAATGGCTTTTTTAAACAAAGAAGTTAGAATTATCTTAACAGATAAGAGAGTTGAACCTAATTTAGTAGCTACTTATAAGTTTGATGGTGGAATAAGAGAATATGTTCAATTTTTAAATAAAGATACTAATAAATTAGTTGATGATATTTTTTATTGTAGTGGAGCACAAATTTTTAATGATAGTGGAAACGAGGAAAAGATATTTGTAGAAGTTGCTTTGCAATACAACTCCTCTTATAACGAAAAAATATATAGCTATTGTAACAATGTTTCTACCGGGGATGGTGGAATGCATGTCGACGGATTTAATATGGCGCTCGTTCGTGTAATGAATAATTATGCAAGAAATACCAAAGTTTTAAAAGATTCCGATAAAGAAAAAATCACTGTAGATGATTGTAAAGAAGGATTGACCGCTATCATTTCCGTGAAACACCCAAATCCTCAATATGAAGGCCAAACAAAAGGAAAATTAGGCAATTTAGAAGTTAAAAAACTTGTTAGTAATGTTTTTGGTGAATATTTAGAGAAATATTTATTAGAGAACAAGAGTATTGCTCAAGTTATAATGACAAAAATTAAAGCGACGTATGACGGAAGATTAGCAGCAAGAGCAGCAAAAGAGAATATTAGACGTAAAAACGCTCTTGAGCCTACAACATTACCTGGAAAATTAGCTGATTGCAGTTCACAAAACCCTGAAGAATGTGAATTATTTATAGTTGAGGGTAATTCTGCTGGAGGTAGTGCTAAATCTGGAAGAGATAGTAAAACTCAAGCAATCTTACCTTTAAGAGGTAAAATCTTAAATGTTCAAAAAGCTCAAATTCATAGAATTTATGAAAATGCCGAAATAGGAAATATGATTGCGGCAATTGGCGCAGGTTTTGGAGAAGATTTTGATATTGCTAAAATTAGATACCATAAAATTGTTATTATGACCGATGCTGATGTTGACGGATCTCATATTAGAATTTTATTATTGACATTTTTCCACAGATTTATGAAACCTTTGATAGATCACGGATATATTTATATTGCCCAACCTCCTTTATATAAAGTTGAGTATAAAGGAAAAGCTTATTATTGCTATAATGATGAACAACTTGAAGTTGTACGCAAAACCTTAGATTTAAAGCCAGGTTATCCATATCAAAGATATAAAGGACTTGGTGAAATGGATCCAGAGCAATTGGAAGAAACAACAATGAACCCAGCTTATAGAAAAATGCTAAGAGTTACTGTTGATGATGCGATTGCTGCAGATCAAGTTTTTTCAGATTTGATGGGCGAAGAAGTTCAACCTAGAAGCGAATTTATTGAGAAAAACGCTAAATTTGTTAAGAACTTAGATATTTAGGAGGTATAAGTATGAGTGAAGAAAATAAAGAAATGCTCGAAAATATTGAACAAGACGAATTAAATCAAGAAAACGCTTCTTTAGAAGCAGGAATTGTACCTTCTATGAAAGATACAGAGATAGTTAGCGAAGTACAAAATTCGTTTTTGGACTATGCTATGTCTGTTATCGTTTCACGTGCTTTACCAGATGTAAGAGATGGTTTAAAACCTGTTCATAGAAGATGTATTTTTGGTATGTTTGATGCGGGTTATACCCCAGATAAACCGTTTGTTAAATCTGCGAAAATCGTTGGTGAAGTAATGGGAAAATATCATCCTCACGGTGATGCCGCAATTTATAACACGATAGTAAGATTGGCTCAACCTTTCTCTATGAGATATATATTAGCAAACGGACACGGTAACTTCGGAAGTATGGACGGCGATGAAGCTGCTGCAATGCGTTATACAGAATGTAGAATGTCTAAAATAGCACTAGAAATGGTTAAAGATATTAACTGTGACACAGTAGATTTCGTTCCTAACTATGACGGAAGTCTTGAGGAGCCATCTGTTTTACCATCGAAATTCCCTAATTTATTAGTAAATGGTAGTGATGGAATTGCTGTCGGTATGGCTACTAAAATGCCTCCACATAATTTAGGTGAAATTATTGATGCAGTTGTAGCTGTTGCAAAAAATGAAGAAATCACAACTGAAGAATTAATGAAAATAGTTAAAGGTCCAGATTTTCCAACAGGCGGAATTGTTTATGGGCTAAGCGGAATAAGAGATGCTTACGAAACCGGAAGAGGAACATTTAAGCTTAGAGCAAAATGCATAATCGAAGAAAATGAAAACGGTAAAGGAAAAATAATAATCACCGAAATCCCTTATCAAGTTAACAAAGCATTTTTAGTTTCCAAGATAGGCGAGTTAGCTAAAAATAAAGAAGTTGAAGGAATTACTTCTATAAGAGATTATTCAAAAAAAGATGTGCGTATTGAAATTGAGTGTAGAAGAGATGTTGTACCGCAAGTTGTGTTAAATCAGCTTTATAAAAATACTCAATTAGAAGTTTCTTATGGTGTTATTAATTTGTGTATTGTTGATGGAGCACCAAAGATTTTGTCACTAAAATCTCTTTTAACAAATTATTTAGCACATCAAGAAGAAGTTATTACAAGAAGAACAAGATTTTTGAAAGCAAAAGATGAAGATAGACTTCATATAATCGAAGGATTACTAATCGTACATGACAATATTGATGAAGTTGTTGAAATGGCTAAAACTTCAGCTAATCCAAACGAATTTTTGCAAAGACTAATAGATAGATTTAATTTTACCGAAGCTCAAGGAAAAGCAATTGTTGCAATGACTTTAGGAAGATTAACTGGTCTTGAAACACAAAAATTATTAGATGAAAAAGCGCAATTAATCGCAAATATCGAGAAATATAACTTCATTCTTTCTTCAAAAGAAAACATAATCTCTGTTGTTTGTGAAGAACTTGAAGAAGTTAAAAAGAAATATGCGGACGAAAGAAAAACTTTGATTTCTACTGAATTAACTTCTTTAGACGATGAAGATTTAATTCCTGAAGAAGATATCATTGTTACATTAACTGAAAAAGGCTACATAAAGAGAGTTTCACCAGACGAATTTAGAACTCAAAATCGTGGTGGTATGGGTGTAAGAGGTATGACTGTTTATAACGATGACGAAGTTAAACTAATGGTCCACAGTAATACTCATACAGATATTTTATTTTTCACCGACTCGGGAAAAGTATTTAGAAAAAGAGGCCACGAAATTAATACAGGAAGTCGTCAAGGAAAAGGTATACCAGTTATCAATTTACTAAACATCGAAAAAGATGAAAAAGTGGTTGCTATGATCGGTGTCGACGATTACGAAAATAAATACTTATTCTTTACAACGAGACTCGGTGTTGTTAAAAGATGTGATTTGAGCGAATTTATTCGTATTAATTGTAATGGAAAGAAAGCTATTTCTTTTAGAGATGATGATACATTAATTGATGTAAAAGTCACGGATGGCGAAAACATCATCGCTATTGCTACTAACAAAGGATTGTTATGTTCGTTCTACGAAAACGAGGTAAGACCAATGGGTAGAGCCGCAGCAGGTGTAAAAGGTATAACCTTAAAGGATAGTGAAGTAGTTTCTTTATCTACAAACGCTGCTGGAAGAAAAGTCTTTACATTATCTACTTTAGGTCTTGGAAAATTGTCGAACGTTGAAGATTATCGAATAACAAAACGTGGAGCTAGTGGTGTTAAAACTATTAAAGTAACTGATAAAACTGGCGAATTAGTTTGTATGAAAATTGTAAATGGCGACGAGGACGTAATTGTTATAACAAATAACGGTACAGTTATTAGAACATCTTTGGGACAAGTTAGGGAGTGCGGAAGAAATTCTCAAGGTGTAAAAATTATTTCATTAAAAGAGGGAGAAACAGTAAAATCTATTACACTTTTACCTCACTCAGATGACGAGTTAGATAGTTAAAAAGTGCTTAAAATTTTAAAAAACCCTGCAGAACTCAAGTAAAAAAGGAGAAATTTATGTTAGATATCAATTATATTTTAGAAAATAAAGAACACGTTGAAGAACTTTTAAAAAGAAAATTATACCCAGTCGATTTAACAGAATTGGTTGAACTAGTTAAAGAAAAGAAAGCGGTTTTACAGCGTGTAGAAAACAATAAAGCAGAACAAAATAAATTATCAAAGTCAGTCCCACAAGTTAAAAAAGAAGGCGGAAATGTTCAAGAAATTTTTGCTAAAGTAAAAGAACTCGGAGCAAAAAATAAAGAAGACGAAGAGAAGCTTAAAGTGTTAGAGAGCAAAATTAATGAGATCAGTTATGCTTTACCTAATTTGCCTGATGAAGATTTGCTAGGTGGTGGAAAGGAAAATAATAAACCTATTTACGAATATAAGGAAAAACCAGTTTTCAATTTTAAGGTAAAGGATCATGTTGAATTGGCAGAAAGCTTAGGTTTAATCGATTATAAGAGAGCAGCTAAAATTTCTGGTAGTGGTACCTGGATTTATACTGGATTAGGTGCACAACTTGAGTGGGCTTTAATCAACTATTTTATATCCGAACATATCAAAGACGGATTTACATTCATTCTTCCTCCACATTTATTAAATTATGAGTCAGGGTTCACGGCTGGCCAATTTCCTAAATTTGAAGAAGATGTCTTTGACTTACAAGCTGTAACTCCAATGAGATTTATGCTACCTACAGCTGAAACCGCTCTTGTGAATTTACATAGAAACGAGATTTTGAGTTCTGACGAACTTCCAAAAAAATATTTCGCATACACACCTTGCTACAGAAAGGAAGCTGGAAGTTATAGAACTGAAGAAAGAGGCATGATTAGAGGCTATCAATTTAATAAAGTCGAAATGGTTGAATATACAGCTGATGATGACAGTGATAGAGCTTTTGAAGAATTATTAAGTAAAGCAAAAAGATTATTAGAAGGCTTAGGACTTCACTATCATATTTCGAAATTAGCTGCTGGAGATTGCTCACATTCCATGGCAAGGACATACGATTTAGAAGTTTACATTCCATCAATTGATATTTATAAGGAGGTTTCTAGTGTTTCTAACGCTAGAAGTTATCAAGCTCGTAGAGGTATGATGAGATATAAAGATAAGGATGGAAAAGTACATTTCATGCACACACTTAACGGTTCAGGACTTGCAACAAGCCGTGTTTTTCCAGCATTACTTGAGCAAAATCAACAAGAAGACGGCAGTGTCTTAATACCTGAAGTTTTACAACCTTTCATGGGTGGATTAAAAGTACTTAAACCAATCAAAAAATAATGTATAATAATTAATACCATCGCAGATAGAATCTTCGAACCAGGTCAGGACGGGAACGTAGCAGCCTTAAGGAGAATCCTCTATCGTGCGGTGGCTTTATTTTATGAATAAAGAAAAAGATTTAATGAAAATAGCTTTAGAAGAAGCAAAAAGCGCATACGGACAAAACGAGATACCTGTGGGGTGCGTAGTTGTTGATGAAAATTTCAATTTTTTATGTTCGGCCCATAATCAAAGAGAATCTACTAAACAAATTTCTAGACACGCTGAAATAATTGCGCTTGAAAAAGCTGCTCAAATTCTAGGGAGTTGGAGATTGAGCAAATGTAAGATTTTTGTGACACTAGAACCTTGTCTTATGTGTTTAACAGCAATTGTGCAATCAGGTATAAAAGATATTTATATCGGATGTAAAAGAGAAGGAAACGAGGATTTAAAACTTTCTCTTCTAAGCGATTATTTATTTGATAAAGGATTTAATGTTAAACGGAATATTTTAAATCACGAATGCTCAAAAATACTTAAAGACTTTTTTGAAGAGAAAAGAAATAAAAACACAAAAAATAGTTGACTTTTGCGGGGTTTTTATTCAAAAACATGAGATTATATAATTAAGGAATGAAGTAAAAACAACATTCCTTCGTAAATTTTAAAAGATAAGAAAAACGCTATGAACAACTTCAAAAGCGAAACAATTAGACATATACTTGTTTCTTTTTAAAACTCCCGTCTTATTTTTTTAATATAAATATTAAAAAATTAAATATTTTTTGTATAATCTAAATAAGGTACGTTATGTTAGAACTAAAACAGATTTCAAAAGATTATTATGTAGATAAAAAACCATTTCGTGCATTAAGCGATGTCAATTTATATTTTACATCTAATGAATTTTGCTCGATTTTGGGTCCTTCCGGCTGTGGAAAAAGCACTTTGTTAAATATAATCGGTGGATTAGACAAATACACAACAGGTGATTTAATTATTGACGGGAAATCTACAAAAACATACGAAGATAAAGATTGGGATAATTATAGAAACAAAAGAATTGGCTTCATTTTTCAAAGTTATAATTTAATTTCTCATTTAACCATCTTAGGAAACGTTGAAATGGCTCTTACTTTAGATGGTGTTAGCAAGAAAGAAAGATTAGAGAAGGCTAAAATTGCTCTTGAAAAAGTAGGCTTAAAATCGGCATTGAGGAAAAAACCAAACCAATTATCAGGCGGACAGATGCAAAGAGTCGCCATCGCAAGAGCTTTAGTCAATGATCCTGAAATAATATTAGCTGATGAACCTACTGGAGCTTTAGATAGCGCAACCAGTGTCCAAGTAATGGACTTACTAAAAAGCATCTCTAAAGAAAAATTAGTTATTATGGTCACACATAATAAAGAGTTAGCATATAAGTACTCTAGTAGAATAATTGAATTAAAAGATGGAAAAATAATAAACGATACAAACCCTAAGGTAGCGCCAAAAAAAGAAGAAAAAAAGACAGAAGAAATTAAAGATATAAAATTAGAAATTATCGACGAAAAATCAAAAACCAAGAATAAAAAGGCAACAAAATTAAAGAAAACAAAAAAAGAAAAAACCCAAATGGGCTTTTTCACAGCTTTAAACATTTCCTTTAAGAACTTATTAACAAAGAAAACCAGAACAATGTTAACTAGCGTTGCGGCAAGCTTTGGAATTATAGGCGTTGCTTTAGTTTTGGCTTTATCTAATGGATTTACTGAATATATAAATAAGATAGAAGTAGAAACAGCTTCGAGTATGCCTGTAATGATTTCATCCTATTCTATCACCTATGAGAAAAATCCAGACGCAGTTACTCCTGAAAAATTTCCAGAGACAAAGGAAATCTATCCATATATATCAAATAAAGGCGCTGCGGTTTATAAATACAATAATTTTAATGAAAAATATTTAAACTATCTTACATATTTACGTGATGGCAAAAAAATAATGAATGATTTTATAGTAAATTATGGCGAGCAATACAGTTTTAATCTACTAACTAATGATTATGACGGAAGCGTTAAATATGTAAATAATAAAACTATCAGTTCTTTTAACAGTGTTGTTAATTCGGTTACAGGGCTTCCTACCACAATGTTCCATGTTTTATACGGACAAGAAGAGTATGTTACGAAAAATTACGATATTATCGATGGAAGATATCCTGAAAATAAAAACGAATTAGTTATTGTTTGTGATCAATACAACAGAGTAAACCCAACAATTTTAAAAGAATTAGGTTTTTATAGTTCACAAACTACAGCAGTTGAAATGAATGAAAACCCTGTGTCTTTTGAAGATTTGTATAATAAAAGATTTAAAATATTTTTTAACGACACATATTATTCTAAAACTTCCGAAAACACTATAACTGATAATTTATATCATTCTAGAACAGTTGATGTTTATAGCGATAATGATCAAACTAACATCTTTAATGATTCAACAAAAGGGATGGAATTAAAGATTGTAGGTATATTAAGACCATCCAAATCTTCTACATTATCTTTGATGGCAGAAGGATTATGTTATACACCTGAGTTACAAGATTACTTTACAAAAACCAACAGTACGGCTCAAATGTACGATTCAATGAAAACAAATTATGCATTCGATAAATCTGATAGTAACGGAAACAAATATACGATTTTTGACTTTTTTACCGCTTTATTAAATCTTTTTTCGAAAGATTCTGTATCTGTTAATGGTCTAAATTTATTATTTGATCAATATTTTACATTTTATAATTTTGAAACAGGCTTGCCTTTTGAAGCTACCGAAACAAAAACTGCAACTTTGCAATATTTGAAGTCTTGCGAAAGTAAAGGTATTGATTTGATAACTGAAGAATTAAAAACGAACGGCTTATCGAACATAGCTTCTTATCTTGGAAAGATACAAGCAAATTTACTTTTAACATCTTCTTATGAAAAAGGATATGAAGATTTACTCGGTCTAATTGCATACATAAATAGTTATAGTAATATTGTATCTATAATTGTTTTTCCAAAAGATTTAACATCAAAAAATGCTTTATTATCATTACTTGATGAATATAATAATGTAAATATTTTAAATCCGAACGATAAATACCATGCCACTAGTAATAGTGAATGTATTTTTTATACTGATTTTGTTGGCGAGTTGACGGTAGGTCTTACACAAATGATAAATGTTATATCAATAGTTTTAATTATATTTGCTTCGATTTCATTGCTTGTCAGTTGTGTTATGACAGGGATTATTACATATGTTAGTGTTGTTGAAAGAACAAAAGAAATAGGGGTTTTGCGTGCTCTAGGAGCAAGAAAAAAAGACGTAGGAAGACTTTTTGAAGCAGAAAGCTGCATAATCGGAGGTCTTGCGGGTATCATTGGATGCTTGTTTGCGTTTTTACTATGCTTTCCACTCAACTTAATTTTAAATTCGATTTATGCTGAGTATAATTTAGGAAGTATAGCGAGTTTGAGTATTATTCACTGTGTTGTATTGACTGCAATATCAATATTACTTACTTTCTTCAGCGGATTATTACCAGCTAGAATGGCAGCAAGGAAAGATCCAGTTATTGCTTTGAGGACTGAATAAATGAAAAAGAATAAAATTAATAAGCAACAAATTCAACGATTTCCAACAAGAACAGATAAAGGATTAACAAATTATCAAGCAAATTTAAGAGAAGCTCAAGGTTACTCAAACGCTACAGAAATTAAAGTAAGCAGAACTTATTTAGATATTTTTATTAAAAATTTTATTACTTTCTTTAATATTTTATTACTAATTATTGGCGTTATTTTAATCGCTGCCGGTAAATGGGACTCATGCTTCTTTTTAGTTATTTTAATATGCAATGTTTCAATCAGTTTAATTCAGGATATAAGAGCGAAGAGAGCCATAGATAAACTTAATCTAGCAACAAGTACTAAGGTAGGTGTGGTTAGAGAAGGAAGAATTAAATTTTTAGATCAAAAAAATATTGTTTTAGACGATGTTATTTGCTTAAAAACAGACGATATTGTTCCTTGCGATTCATATATATTAAGCGGAAGCGCTTCTTTAAACGAATCTCTATTAACAGGAGAATCAAAAGCTGTTAGAAAAAATGTTGGTGACATGATTTTTAGTGGTACATATATCACAAACGGTGAAATTCGCGCAAGGGTGGAACGAGTTGGCACCGAAAATTATATTCAACAGCTACAATCGAAATCTAAAGATGTAAAAAGGCAAAAGTCACTAATTTATAGAAAATTAAACGATTTATTCAAGGTTATTTCTTTTATTGTATTATGTGTCGGCTTTTTAATGCTTTGTGAATACGGTGTTTTTGGAGATGCCTTTTCTTCGTGGACCTCTTTTACTGAAAATGTTGCTTTAATGGCAGGAAGTTTGGTGTCTATGATACCTAGCGGTATGTACCTTTTAACTTCTACATCTCTCACAGCGGGTGTCTTAGCACTCACTAAAAAACATGTATTAGTAAGAGATTTGTACAGTGTTGAGACCTTAGCTAGAGCTGATACCATATGTATTGATAAAACTGGTACAATCACTGATGGTACAATGAGTGTTTCTGACGTAATAATGCTAGATAATAATTTTAATAGTGATCAATTTAAATCTGTTATAGGTTCTTATTTATTTGCAACTAACGATGCAAATTTTACCGCTCAAGCACTTAAAGACTATTTTGGCACTAACAATGTATTTGAGCCTAAAAAAAGCATTCCTTTTGATAGTGTAAATAAATATAGCGCTGCGCAACTTGATAAAATTGGGACAATAGTTGTTGGAGCATACGGATTTGTTCCTCTAAAAAAGCAAAGCGATAATAGTCTCGAAAGAATAATTAACGAAAATAGTAAAGCAGGGTTTAGAACTTTGATTGTTGGTTTTAGTACGAAAAGAATTATCGGAGAAAAAATACCAACGAATTTGACACCAATTGCTGTTATTGTTATTCAAGATACTATAAGAGCTAACGCACGTGAAACTATAAAAATGTTTAATGAAAATAAAGTTAATATAAAAGTTATTAGTGGAGACAACCCTTTAACAGTCAGCAAAATAGCTGAAAAGGTTGGAATAATTAATGCTGATAAATTTATATCTTTAGAGAATGTAAAAATTGAAGACATTCCATATTTAGTCGATGAATACACGGTTTTTGGAAGAGTTAGTCCTGAACAGAAAGAAGCTATTGTCAAAGCGTTGAAAAAAAATAAACATACGACAGCTATGTTTGGTGATGGTGTAAATGACATTTTAGCAATGAAATCTGCTGATGTATCAATATCTGTTTCTTGCGGGAGCAAAGCGGCGATTGATATCGCGAATTTAGTATTAACTAATAATGATTTTGGGTCACTTCCAGATATTGTTGCTCAAGGAAGAAGAGTAATTAATAATTTGCAAAGAACATGTAGTCTGTTTTTAAATAAAACAGTATTTAGTATTTCCTTAAATCTTTTCTTTATTATTTACAGTTTAATTTTAAGAGGAAATGGTGGAGAACCTTTATTATGGCCTTTTTCAACAAATAATTTTTATGTTTGGGAATTTGTTTCAATAGGCGTATCTTCGTTCTTATTGGCGCTTGAACCAAACAATGAACCATTAAGAGGAAATTTCTTATTGAATATATTCAAAAAAGCGGTACCTAACGGTTTAATTATGTCCACCACGATAATGTTATTTTTCTCAGTGTTTACTAATATGTATTCAGTAGCAGATATAACGGAAATTTCAGTTTATTTCATTTCGATAGCATCTATATTTGTATTATTGCAAGTATGCATACCATTTAACAAATATAGGTTATCTATATACGCTGGATCTATAATTGTAACGATTGTTCTTTTCTTGCTGTCAGTATATAGCGATATGAACATCTTAAAATTAAATAGACATTTAGATTCGATTAATAGTTCATATTTATTGATTTATAGTTTGATAATAGTGTTTGCTTTAATGGGCGTAATATACATGATTTCTAATTATAAAGTTTTGTTTAAAAAGAAAAATGAAATCAACAGAATGCAGAATCCAGAATAAATTCTTAGAATTGCTAGAATATACACCGATTGAAAATATAACGGTTGTTTTAATTTGCAAGGAATTAAATATAAAAAGGCAAACATTCTATTACCATTTTCAAAGTATATATGATGTTATTTATTCAATATTTTATATTAAGAGAATTGAGATTGACGAATCATTGAATTTCGAAAAAAATATTGGACTTTTGCAGGGTTTTTTTGAAAAAAACAAGGTTTTATGCGACGGAATAGAAAATAGTTTTGCCTCAGACATACTTCTAGAGTATTGTAGCTCTTTTGTTTTTAGGCTGATTATAACGTTAGGAAAAGCAACTAAAAATATAAATGATGTGGCTAAGTTCTTTGCAAAGCCAATCGCCCAAATAATTATAGATAATTACAAAAAAGAAGAAAAATCTGCCAAAGTTATTGTTGAAAGTTTAAAAAGAAATAATCATGCGCTTTTGGATATTTTATCTTAATAATATAAACTTTATTTTTTATAGGAGTTTTAATAAAATATATAAGGTAGAAGGATCCAAAATTGTACACTTATCGTGACAACGGAGGAATATTATTTATGAGCAAAGAAGATATATTAAGTTTGGTTGTATATCTTATTATGATGGCAATCGCTTTGACTGTTGGATTTGTCATTTTACAGCCAATTATTAGCGGAGGAAAACTCGGAGATAACGGCTCGGTTTTTTGTTTTTTAATTTTATCAGTTATTATCGGTTTAATTGTTAACGCACTTATTGTGGAAATTGGTCATATTATAGGCGCTATAATAGGCAAGTACGAAATCTTATCTATTAATATTTTAAGTTTTGCTTTTTTTAAGAAAAAAGAAGAAGGGAAGATTGTAAATTCTTTTAAGTTTCCAAAAAATTATGATGGCTTAACTGGAGAAACCGTAATTTCTCCAAAATCGGAAAAGTCAAAGCCAATGTCTTATGTTTTTGGCCCATTAGTTTTGTTCTTAATTGAATTATTAGGATGCATCTGTGCTTTTATGTATATAAAAGATTCTAACGGAGAAAGCATTTTAAATTTTGTTAAATATGGCATATTTTTATCTACCTGTATTGGTGGAATGATTATTGTTTATGATTATTTCCCATCTAGATTAGATAACTTAAATGATGGATATAGATTAGTTTTATTAAATAAGAAGATTAATATAGAAGCATTTAATGAATTACTTCTCATTCAAAAATGTGATTATTTTCAAGAAGAGGCAGGAGAAATTAAACAATTTGAAAATATCACAGATTTTACAGCTCAAGTCAACATGTTCTCTTCAAGAAAATATATGAAGGATGAACCGGAAGAATCGTTAAAGATTATTAACAAGATTTTAGAAAATGAGAAAAATGTTTCAAAAGCTACCTTGCTTTCTATAAAAATAAATAAAGCTTATATTTATTTCTTGAACGCTTCGCTTGATGAGGCTGTAAAAATTTATAATACGCTTTTCAACGATGAAGAAAGAAAAACAATTAATTCTTGTTATAACTTAGAATGCACCATTATCTATTTGCTTTATGAGGGATTAGTCGAACATAGCAGTAGTGAAGTAGAATATGCAAAAGAAAGATTTTTTAAACTTACTAAAAGAAGCGCTGCTAAAGAACAATATTTTGAACAACAGTTGTTTGATAAAGCGCTTGATTTTATAAAAACAAATGGAAATTTGAAGGAGGTTAATAATGAGAAATCCGAATAGAAAAAAGATTAAAGTTTTTGAAGAATTTAAAGCTTTTATCGCAAAAGGCAACGCTGTTCAAATGGCGGTTGGCGTTATTATAGCCAGTGCCTTTACAGCAATTGTAAATTCTATTGTTAACGGTATTTTTAATCCGCTAATAGCATTAGTATTTTCATCGTTAGGTATTTCCACAGAAGGTTTAGGATGGGTTATTAATTATTGGAATCCTGAAGTGTGGAATGTTGATGGAGCTAAGAATATCGGTTCATGTTTTAACGGAATCTACAACAAAGATTTCGCAATATATTTCGATTTAGGCACCTTAATTAATGCTGTTTTATATTTCTTAGTTGTTGCAATCATTCTTTTTAGTGTAGTTAAAATTATTTCCACTCTTCAAAAGAAAAAGAAAGAATACGAAGCACAACAAATTGAACAATATTATTTACAACATCCAGATGAAAGACCTGCTCCTGTTGATAATACACCAAAACCTACTGAACTAGATTTATTAATAGAAATCCGAGATGAATTAAAGACTCTTAATTCAAAAACTAATAAAGAAGAAAAATAATATGAGCAAAATTACAATATTAACAGACTCTACTTGTGACTTATCTAAAGAACTAATAGAGAAAAACGAAATTAAAGTCATTCCTTTACACGTTTCTTTTCCTAACGACAGCAAAACTTATTTAGACGGAGTAGATATTACTTCGGAAGAAATTTATAACTACGCTGATAAACATGGTGTTTTACCAAAAACCGGCGCAGTTAATATCGAAGAATTTAACGAAGTATTTTATAAGGAAATGAAAGAAGGCAATGAAGTCTTTTATGTAGGAATCGGTAGCGGCCTTTCATCGACATACAATAACGCTAGAATCGCAGCACAGTCTTTCGAAGAAGGAAAGATTGCTGTGGTTGATGGTCAAAATCTCTCAACAGGCACAGGATTGCTAGTTTTAAAGGCAGCGAAACTTAGAAACGAAGGGCACTCTTTAGAAGAAATCAAAGCCGAAGTAGAAAAATGCGTTCCTTTAGTAAGTGCCAAATTTTGTATTGATAGACTTGATTATTTATACAAAGGTGGAAGATGCAGTGGCATGACTCGCTTAGTTGCTCATGCTCTTAAAATTCACCCTGTTGCAAAAGTAATTGATAATAAATTGAAAGTTTATAAACAACCTCGTGGCAAATACGAAAACGCTGTCGATGTACAGATTGATGAATTTATCAATGATTTGCCAAATATTGATACATCGAATGTTTTTATTACTCATAGCGGAAGAATAGATGGTTTTGACGACTACATTTATCGAAAAATTTCTCCATTAATGGACAAAGAAAACATTCACATAACATTAGCGGGTTCAACAGTTTCCTCACACTGTGGTCCTAAAACAATCGGAATTTTATACATCTTAAAAAAGTAAAACCCTTAATTTAAATAAAAAACCTTGTAAAACCGAATATTTTTACAAAATTAAAAGAGACTCTAGGAAAGAGTCTCTTTTGTTCTTTAAAATTTTTAAGCTGCGATTTTTAATCCTTTGAATGCAATAGATGGCACATCAAAAGAATTTGTCAAAAGTTTATTATTATTGCCAACAGCAATTATATTATTGAATAAAGTAAATAAATTACCTGTAACTGTGAATAGTCCTAAAGGACCAGCTTTCTTTCCATCTTTTACAAAGAAACCTTGTGCTTGAAGAGAGAAATCACCGCTTTTTGGATTTAAGCCTGCATGCAATCCTTGAAGTCCAATAATATATAAACCGTTATTGATTTTTTCGAATAATTGTTCTTCTGAAAGCTTTCCTGGTTTAACACAAATATTTCCAAAAGAAATGCCCATTTTACTACCTGACGAAGATCCGTTACCAGTAGACTCGACACCATCCTTTTTAGCTGTTTCTAAGTTGTAGAAGAAGTTGGTAACTACACCTTTATCAATAACTTTAAGGTTCTTTGTTGCTACGCCTTCATCATCGAAATATTTATAGAAAATATTTTTACGTAAAGGTTCAGAAGAAACTGTAAGTTTTTGGGAGAATACTTTTTGACCGAGTTTACCTTCTAAAGCAGATGTGTGTTTTTGAATTTCTTCTGCAGAGAAGTTTGATAACAAAGCGCTTAATAAACTAGCAACTGAATCGTCATTCATTACTACTTTTGTAGTACCTGTTTTTGGAGATTCGCCTCCTAATAAACTAATAGCACCATTAACAGCTTTTGTTGCTAAATCCTCGATATCTATTTTTGAAGGATCGTTGTCTAATTTAAGTTCGAAAAATGTTTTAACTTCTTTTCCATCGTTGACATATACATTGCAACCTATAAAGTAGTAATTTGATTTAGATGGCAAGGATAAGCCGTAAGAGTTGCAAAGTGTAAATTTTGAAGTTGATTCTTCATAATAAACTTCTACATCGCTGACTAAAGGGCTTTTTTCTTTGCATGCTTTTTCTAACTTATAGCCTAATTGTATTTTGTCTGCATTATCCCATGCTTCTAAAGCCTTAGAATAAACATTTCTTTTTTTATATTTTTCGCTACCTTTAAAGATAATTGGTTCTTCTTTACGCTCAATGGCTTGAGAACTTGATTTGATGGAATTTAATAAAAAATCTATAGTGTTTTTGTCGTCTTTTTCGGTTTTACAAAAGCCTAATTTACCATTATAGATACCTCTTGCCGAAATACTACCACTTGTTGAAAGAGAATAACTATTTATTTCCCCTCTAAAAATTTGATAGGAGAAGCTAGTAGATTGACTCAAAGACAATTCAGATGGTTCAACACCAGATTCTTTACATTTTGTAAAAAATTTATTTATATTCATCGATACTACCTCCTGCACCACCAACAACAATTTCATCAATTCTTATAGTTGGTTGTCCGACGTTTGCTGGAATGTTACCGCTTGAAGCGCCGCAATTTCCTTGGCCAAAAGCTAAATCGTTGCCGACCATATCAATATGTTTCAAGATTTCTGTTGCTTTACCAATAAGAGTAGCGCCTCTTACAGGTTCGATAATTTTTCCATCTTTAACAATATAAGCTTCGCTACATCCGAAGTTAAATTCACCAGTGGCAGGATTAACACTTCCACCGTTAAAAGAAACAGCGTATAAAGCTAATTTTGTACTCGATATAATTTCTTCAGGAGTCGATTTTCCAGCAGCAATGTATGTATTAGACATTCTTGAAGTAGGTTCATACTTATAACTTTCTCTTCTACAAGCACCGTTACCTTTTTCGTTCATTCTTCTGCCGTTAAAATCATCAATTAAATAACCTTTTAAAATACCGTTTTCGATTAATAGATTTTTATGAGTAGGATTTCCTTCGTCGTCGAAGACATTACTACCCCATTCATTTGGAATTGTTCCATCATCATAAGCTGACACTATATCAGAAGCAATTTTTTCACCAAGTTTCCCACTAAAAACAGAAAGTCCTTTTGCGACTGAACTTGCCTCTAATTGGTGGCCGCAAGCTTCGTGAAAAATAACGCCACCCCAACCGTTTCCGATAATAACTGGGAATTTACCACTAGGACATTCTTTAGCTTCGAGCATTAATATAACTTTCTTTGCGTTCTCTGTTGCAAGTTTCTCAAGATCAAGTTGACTTTCAAAGTATTCCCAACCACCTTGTCCACCAGGTCCGTCAAAACGAGTTTCAATTTTTCCGTTTTGGGTCGCGACGCTCATGATGTATGTTCTACCATACTCCCTGTGATTTACGTGTTTTTCGCCTCTGCTATTAAAAATAACAGCGGTTGTTGATGACATTGAAAATCCAGTTTTGACATTTACAATTCGTGGGTCATAAGAACTGACGATTGAATTAGATTTTTTAATTAGATCGATAATTTTACTTTCCTCGACATCAAATAAAGAAGTAACTTTTTTATTGAAATTTCTGTGCGAAACTTTTTTAAAACTCTCAACATCATCTAATATTTTTTCTCCATTAAATGAGCAAGATAAATCGTGAGCTAATTTTAGCAAACTTTTAGAAGAAATATCATTTGAATATCCATATACACTACGGTTTTCTTTTAATAATCTTAATCCAACACCGTTTATATTTGATGTATTGAAAACGTCAACTAAGCCATTTTCAACACTGATACTTTTAGATGTTGTATCTTCATAATAAATTTCTGCAAAATCAGCACCAGTTTTAATAGCTTCATTAATAACGTTTTTTGCTAATTTTTCACTTAACATATAGGTTTTCCTCCTTTTGAAATTATATCATATAAATAATTTGTGATATAATATTTAATCTATGAAAGTTTTTCTTTATTTTCAAAATCAGAACATGATTAGAAAAAGTGGCATTGGTCGAGCTTTAATTTTGCAAACACGAGCCCTTCGAAGTGCTAAAGTTGACCTAACTTTAGATATTAGAGATAACTTTGACATTTGCCACGTGAATACTCTCTGGCCAAAATCTATACCGTTAGAAAAGAAGATGAAGAGAAATAATGTTACATTAGTTGTTCATGGTCATTCTATATTTACTGATATGCGTAATAGCTTTAGATGCTGGCAAATTCTTCAAATATTTACAAAATACAACATAAAAAGATGTTTTAAATACGCTGATGTGATTGTTACTCCTACCGAATACAGTAAACGAGTAATTGAAAGCTATAAATGTGTAAAATGTAATGTTTATGCAGTAAGCAACGGGATCGATTTAGCTGATTATGCTCCAGATAAAAGAAAAGTGGAGTTATTTAAATCGTGCTTTAACTTAAAAGACAATGAGAAAGTTGTTATTGGTATAGGAATACCTTTTGAAAGAAAAGGAATCTTAGAATTTTTTAGGATTGCACAAAGTTTTCCTGATGTTACATTTATTTGGTTTGGTGATTTAGCTAAGATTTGCTTGCCACACAAGATTAATAAAGCTATAAAAAATAGACCTAGAAATGTATTAATGCCAGGATACATGGATAACGATGTTTTGAAAGGCGCACTGCAATTTGCTTCTTGTTTTTTATTTCCAACCAAAGAAGAAACTGAGGGAATTGTTGTGTTAGAAGCTCTTGCTAGTCACACGCCTGTACTTATAAGTAACATTCCAACTTATAAAGACTGGTTAGAAGACGGAGTTAACTGTTATAAAGCAAATAGTATTATGGAGTTTATTAAAAAACTTAATTACATATTTGAACACGATAATAAGAAAATAGTTGAAAACGCTTATGAAGTTGTTAAAAAAAGAAGTATAGAGGCTGTTGGAGAAAAATTAAAAAAGGTTTACGAAGAAGCTTACGCAATAAAAATAAATAAAGAAAAAAATAAAAAAGGTTAAAAAA
>JAXDXW010000034.1:0-9709 GCA_034087725.1 Candidatus Onthovivens sp.
CAACTTTTGCGCCTTCTTTTGCAAATAATTCAGCAGCTGCAGCGCCGACCCCTGAATTTGATCCTGTAATAATACAGACTTTTCCATCTAATCTTCCCATTTATTTCTCCTTTATTTATGTGTTTATAGATTTAATTTTATCATATATATAATTTATTCATAATAAAGAAATTAAAATAACATTTTTAAAAAATAGTTAAGTTTAAAAAGGTTTTTTAAAATTCTAGGTACTTTTAATTTACTTTTTCGTTTTTTGATAACAATTCTTTCTTTTTGTTTTCATATTCTTCTTCAGTAATTACACCACGATCTAACAAATCTTTGTATTTAACAAGCAAATCTACTATATCTTTTTCAGCCAACTCATTTGTTTTGTGATTAGTTTTTGTATTCAAAGAGGATGTATACTCATTGTTAGATGAAGCAGATTTATGATGAGTAACTTTTGCAAATCTCTTTTTCGCTCTTAAAACATATATACCATTAGTAACAAACTCACGAATTCCGCCACATAAAATTAGCCAAACAGCACATAAAGCAAACGTTAAATATAAAATAGGTCCTAAGCCAAGTCTTGCTCCTAATTCGATCGCATAATTATACTGTCCGCCAAATGTAATTTTCATTGAACAAAAAGATATAATTGCTGCGATTAAACATAAAACCGCTAATCCTGCACTTAAAGAGACATTAATCCGAGGTACTTCTTTTCTTCTTTTTAAATATGAAATTACTTTTTAGATGACAAATTATTGTAACAAAATGTGGTTTTTCACATTAAATATACGCATATTTTATTGCTGGTAAAATCATAATCACATGACATTTTACATGAATAAAGACTAATGACATTTAATGTAAATAATCACAAAAATATAATTAAAAATAAGAAGTTATTCAGTCTGAATTAATGATTTTGTAACATTATTTTAATAAAAAGGTTTGCACAAAAACTAGAATAGTCTCAATTTAAAGTAACGACACAGGAATAAGATAACATTTTTTATTATAAGGAATAACTTCATTACACATGCAGATTACTAGTTCTGGTTTAATCTCAATATTAAATTTATCTAATACACTTAAATTAGCATCTGGTTTATTAGGTTCTTTACTTTTCTTAATTTCAATAGGGTAAATACAATTAGCTTCTACTACTAATAAATCAATTTCTTTTTTATCTATATCACGATAATAATAAAGATTATTTATTGATTTACCTGAATTGTAATAGCTTTTAACTATCTCACTAACAACAAATGTTTCAAAGAAAGCTCCATCCATATTTCCGTTTTGAAGAGTTGCGGCATTTGGCCATCTGCATAAATATGCTGCCAAACCTGTATCCATAAAATATACTTTTGGTGTTTTAATTAACCTATCTGTAACTTTTAAATAATATGGATGAAGAATGAATATAATTCCACTTCTTTCTAATATAGACACCCAACTTTTTATTGTTGGAGAAGATACACCAACTTGCTTTGAAATCTCATCATATTTAAGTTCTTGAGAAGTTCTAGCTGCCATAAAAACAAGGAAATCATAAAATTCATTTAATTTACCTACAGCTGATAAGTCTTTTATATCTCTTTCTAAATACGTATTAACATAATCACTATAATATTTTTCCCTATTTACTTTTGAAGCAATAACCTTAGGCATTCCACCATTAAATATTATTTGATAAACTTCTTTAATATCTTTATAAACAAATGATTGTTTTTTAATATCTTCAAGATCTGGATTAAAGAATTTTGCTTCTTTATTGTCTATTTCCCTTTGAGAAAGGGATGACATTTCAAAAATAGCGACTCTACCAGCTAAAGATTCACTGACACCCTTCATCATTTTAATCTTTTGAGATCCAGTTAACCAAAATAAGCCACTATTATCTTTTCCTTCGTAATCAAGTTTATCAACTATATCTTTAATTGTCTCTAAGATTGATGGCACTTTTTGAAACTCATCGATTAGAATGGGATAACCATATGTTTCAAAGAAAAGAGTGGGATCAGTTTCAGCAAGTCTTTTAGCATTCCTATCATCTAAGCTAACATATCTCCTATTAGCTTCTTTAATGTGATTAAGCATTGTCGATTTACCAACTTGCCTTTGTCCGCAGACCATTATTACTGGATATTCCTTACTTGCTTCCAATATACTTTTTTCAATATTTCTCTTAATATACATATTTAAAATCTCAGAGTTTTCTAAAGTCCAACTTTATTTTACTCGAAATATTTTATAATTCCAAAACTTTTTTGCTGTTAATTTTTCCAAAATAATAATCTCTTCCAATAAGACATATAGATTTATCACAATAACAATGCAAATGTATCCGGGAAATGAAAGCGAGATACCTATGTTGAAAAAGTGCATAGATTCAGCAAGAAAACAAAATTTCATAATAAATAAAACAATTAGAGTTGCTGACAAGGGTTTAAATTGTGAAAAAATATTTATGAAGCTATAAAAAGTGGAGATGGATATATATTTTCTAAATCAGTTATTAAACTAAGTGACAAAGAGAAAAATGGGTTGATCTAGAAAATGACTATATAAAAACAGTTGAAAATGGAACAATTATTTTTAAGATGAAAAGTTGTATTGCTGAATTTCCATATGATTTTAAAGATGAAAATGGTAAAAAAAATAAAGTTTTTTGCTAAAGAAAAGCGTGTTGTTTACTGGAGTAAAAAGCTTTGTGACAAAAAACTCCTAGAATTAGATAAGCTCGAAGTGAAAGTTAAAAATCTTTCTCTATCAAAAGCATAACGCGAAAAATATAATGCTTTTGCAACATATATTGATTTTATTGGTCTTGATAAAGATGGGGAAATATCTGAAAAAACAATAGTTAAAATTAATAGTGAGAAGTTAAAAAGAGACAGAAAGTATGCCGGATATAATATGATTATTACATCTGAACTTAATGCGTCAAATTCTCAAATTTATGATATTTATCATCACTTATAGAGAATAGAAGAAACATTTAGAATTTTAAAAACAAATTTAGATGCAAGACCTGTTTTTGTTTAGAAAAAAGATACAATTTTTGGGTATTTTTTAATCTGCTACACATCAATTTTAGTATTAAGAATATTACAATTTTTAGTATTTAATAACAAACTCAAGTCAAGTGAACTTTTGGAATTTATGAAAACATTTAATGTCTACGAAATAGATAATAATTTATACATAAACCAATTAAAACCTAGAAATTATCTTGAAGAAATAAAAACAAATTTTTCTCCAATTATTGATAATGCAAAATTTAAAAAGATAGATATTGATGAGCTATTAAATAAGAAAATAATAATAAAAAGTACTACAAATTAGATTTATTCTCTAAAGACAGGTAATATTTCTAAATATAAAATTACTTGTTAGGTGACTAATTATTGCAACAAAATGTGGTTTTTCACATCAAATGTACGCATATTTTATTGCTGGTAAAATCATAATTACATTGCATTTTGCATGAATAACGGCTACTGACATTTAATGTGAATAATCACAAAAGAATAATTAAAAATAAGAAGTTATTCAGTCTGAATTAATGACCTAGTGACATTATGCTAATAAAAAGGTTTACACAAAAATTAGAATAGTCTCAAATAGTTACAGTAGTCTACAAGTTTAGGACAACTGATAAAAAATGCTATACCTATTTGATATAGCATAATGATTCTTTCAAATTTAACATAAAAATGAGAACAATCTATAATTTTATAATATAGAACGAATTCTTACCTGAACCGCCTTTTTCAAGTTTTCCTTCTTCTACCATCTTTGCTAATGCTTTTTCAATTGAACTTAATGATAGCAATGGACATAATTCCGCTACTTCTGATTTAGTAACTTTACCTATTTTCATATCTAAGACTTTTTTAACTGTATCATATGCACTAAGTTTTTTAGTTATCATCTCAACTCTATTTTCAAAATCATCATAAGCCATTGATATTACGCTCAATAAATAACTTACAAATGGTGTTGAGTCATCATTTTCTTCGTACCAGCCAATTTGTGAATCATATAACGCATCATAATATAAATCTTTAAGCTCAGAAATCTTTAATTCGAGTGATATATATTTACCAATGTAATATCCAGAACGATATAACAAAAGAGTTGTAAGCAATCTAGACATTCTCCCATTGCCATCGTTAAATGGATGAATGCATAAAAAATCATGAATAAATATTGGAATTAAAATTAATGGGTCTACTTCTCTTTTTTCAATAGCTTTATTATATTCATCACAAAGTACTTGAATAGCCATTGGTGTTTCATATGGAGATAAAGGAGTAAATATAGTAAAGGAATTACCCTTTTCATCAGTTGCACTTATATAATTTTGAACATTTTTAAATTTACCACCATATGATATTTCATCATTTTTACTATAAAGAATTTGATGTAACTGTAATATGTAATTTGGAGTTAATGGGATATATTCAAAACTTTCATGAATTGTATTTAACGCGTCTCTATATCCTGCTATTTCCTTTTCACTTCTATTTTTAGGAGTTGTTTTTTCATTAACAATTTTTTTTAATCTTGTATCAGTAGTTCTAATACCTTCAATAGCATTACTTGCTTCAGTACTTTGAATCTTAGCAAGGTCTACTAACTTATTTAACTCTTCAGGTTTTTGAGCTAAATATAGCTCTTGTCTACCTTTAGCTTCGTGAATATGTGCAATCTTATTTATAACTACAGAATCCCATGCTTTATTTTTTAAATTAGAATAATCAAACTTTCTCATAATCTTAACTACTTTCTCGTAAATTATATGCAAAAATGAGAGAATAATCAAGAACTTGGGAGAATATATATGATATAATCAGACAATCAATCTACTTAGCGTAATAAATTGGTACCTTTTAAAGCTCTTCAAATAAAAAAGGCTAGAAACCAGTTTTTTGGTATCAAACCTATACTTCAACATGGCAAAGATAAGCCATTTTTGATAGCGGTATTATAAAGATAGCCAAAAAAAGCACTGAAAATCAAGCGACTTTCAGTGCCTATTTTAATACCACCTATTTTGGTGTAGTGCCATTTTTCATTCGTCAATTACTTCTATTTCTTTAATATTTATTTCATTTCCTGTTTTTAAGAATGTGTGATCACTACCACAATAAGGGCAAATTTTTCCATATTTTACTGTAGGATATTCTTTTTTACAATCTTCACAAAATGTAATTGCTTCAATTTTTTCAATATGCAAAATGGCATTCTTTAAAACATCCTCTTTTTTTACCGCCCAGTTCCAACAATCCTCAACCAAATACGGAACTGCTGTACTCACTTCTCCTATTTGAAGTGTAACTGAATTTATATGACGTACATTATTCTCTAGAGCAATTTTATTAACACTTTTTATTATATGAAAAACAACACCCAATTCATGCATTTATCAATTGTCCTTTTTAGTCTTTGGTTTTCTTACAATTTTAAATTGATTTTTCACAAAATAAGGTAAAATATGTTTAAATTTATCTTCTGCCTTAACCATCTTTGAAGCTTCTGGATGATCTCTATGTAATTCAATAGCATCAAATGGACATTTTGTAGTACAAATACCACAGCCAATACAACGATTTTCATCCACAATTGTTACACCACAGCCTAAGCAACGAGATGTTTCCTTTTTGATTTGCTCTTCTGTTAATGTTTTATGTGCATCCTTAAATTTATCTTTAACATTTTCATCCATTCCAGCTTCTTGTCTAGAAGAATTATCATAGCTTTCTACTAAAATATCATCCGTATTCAATTGAATGAATTCTCTTCTATTTCTACCAATTGTCATATGACCATGCTGAACAAAACGATGTAATGATTCTGCAGCCTCATGTCCTTGTGCAATTGCGTCAATCGCAAATTTAGGACCTGTAAAAACATCTCCACCAACAAAAATATCTTCTTCTGCTGTTTGATATGTTAATGTATCAGCAATTGGACTATTGCCACGACCAAATTCAACCTTGGTGCCCTTTAATAATTCGCCCCATTTTATGGATTGACCAATAGCAAAAATAACCTTATCTGCTGGTAATGTAATTGTATCCTTTTCATCATATATTGGAGAAAATTTCTTATTTTCATCAAATACTCTACGACACTTTTTGAAAACAATTGATTTAACCTTACCATTTTCACGGATAATCTCCTTTGGACCCCAACCACAATTAATGATAACACCATCCTCTAAAGCCTCATTAATTTCTTCTTTAGAAGCAGGCATAATATCACGTGATTCAAGGCAAAGCATTGTTACCTTTTTAGCACCACTTCTTGCAGATACTCTTGCTGCATCAATTGCAACATTTCCGCCACCTACAACAACAACTTCTCCAGTAACTGTTTCTTCTCCACAATTAGCAACCCTTAAGAAATCAACTGCTGTAGTAACACCTTCACTATCTTCACCAGGAATTCCAGGTAATTTTCCTCCTTGACATCCTATCGCGATATAAAATGCCTTAAATCCTTGCTCCTTAAGCTCAGAAATTGTAATATCTTTTCCAACCTCAACGCCAAGCTTAATTTCAACTCCCATTTCCTTCATAATATCTATTTCTGCTTGAATAACATCCTTTTCAAGCTTATAAGAAGGAATTCCATAGGTTAGCATTCCACCTGGCTTTTCATTTTTTTCAAAAACAGTTGGATAATATCCCATTTGTGCCAAATAGAATGCACAGGATAAACCTGCAGGTCCAGCACCAATAATAGCAATCTTTTCCTTCCATCTTCCTCTATTTGAAGCAACTACGATTTCTGGAACATAGCGATTTTCAGCATTTAAGTCCTGTTCTGCAATAAATTTTTTAATTGCATCTATAGAAACAGCTTTATCAATTGTACCTCTAGTACAAACATCTTCACATTTTCTATTACAAATTCTACCGCATACGGCAGGAAATGGATTTTCTTTTTTTATAATAGCTAAAGCATCACGGTATTTACCCTGCGCAGCCTTTTTAATATAGCCCTGTACAGCAATATGAGCAGGACATGCTGTTTTACAAGGGGCTGTACCTGTAGTATGACAATTAATTCTATTTTTATCTCTATAATCTTCATCCCATTTTGTTTTATTCCACTTCAATGGTCGAGTTGGTAATTCTTGCTTTGGATACTCTACCTCTTCTCCATTTTTCTTACAAAGCTTTTGTCCTAATTTCAAAGCTCCTGCAGGACAATACTCAACACATCTACCGCACGCAACACATTTTTCCTTATCAACATGAGCACGATATGCAGATGCAGACATATTAGGAGTATTAAACAACTGAGATGTACGTAAGGCATTACATATTTTTACATTACAATTACAAATAGCAAAAATTTTATCCTCACCATCAATATTTGTAATTTGGTGTACAAATCCATTATCTTCTGCACGTTTTAATATTTCCATAGCCTGTTCATAGGTAATATCATAGCCACGGCCTGTTTCACGACAATAATCTGCCATATCACCTACACCAATACACCAGCCCTCATAATCATCTGCACAGCCTTCATCTAGCTTTTTTCTTCCATATCTACAAGAACAAATTGATGCGCCAATGTGACCCTCATATCTTTTCAACCAATATGAGATTTTTTCAATATCGATAGCCTTATTTTCCATAGAAATAGCTTTTTCAACAGGAATAACATGCATACCAATACCACCCCCTCCAGGAGGAACCATAGCTGTAACATGCTCTAATGGTAAAAAAGTCATTCTTTCAAAAAACATAGCTAATTCAGGATGCTTATCCATTAGGGTAATAGACATATTTGTATATTCTGCTGAACCAGGGACAAACAAAGGAATCCAATAAAATCTATCATCTAAATTATATGTTGTACCAGGAATAGGACCATCCTTTGTATATTTATCTCCATAATCATATTCGAGCATTCCAATTTTAGATAGAATATTTAATACTCTTTGAAGTTCTTCTTTCTTTTCTATTGAATCAGCCTTCATCTTTTTTTGTAATTCAGCAAGTGGATATTTTTGACGAACCTTCATTTTTTCTAATAAATCAAATG
The DNA here is from genome assembly GCA_034087725.1 of Candidatus Onthovivens sp. Taxonomy (GTDB): domain Bacteria; phylum Bacillota_I; class Bacilli_A; order RFN20; family CAG-826; genus Onthovivens. The sequence continues at coordinate 8,065 of JAXDXW010000034.1, forward strand.
AATATTCTCTTGTAGCCTCATCCATCTCATCCTCAAATATACAAGCAAAGCCCCAATATTCAGGATCATTTGTTGTTACTCCCTTAATTTTTGCAGGTAAGCGATCCGTAACTCTTCTAACAAATTTTAATAGTCTAGGATTGGGATTCTTATCTCCCATATGCTTTGGAACATATTTAGTACTCATTTCAGGCATTTTTTATTTCCTCCAATCTAATATTTGCTTTTTTATCCATTTTGCAAATTGATCAATTCCTTCACCTGTTTTTGCACAAATAGGAATAACCTCCGCCTTAGGATTTCTTTGCCTAATATATGCTTTACATTTCTCAATATCAAAATCAAAATATGGTAAAACATCAATTTTATTAATTAAAACTAAATCACAAATTGAAAACATAAGTGGATATTTTAAAGGCTTATCATGTCCCTCTGGCACAGATAAAATCATACAATTTTTTGATGATCCTGTATCAAACTCTGCAGGACAAACTAAATTACCCACATTTTCTAAAATTACAAGATCAACCTTATTCATATCCAATCCATCAAGACCCTGCTTAGTCATTTCAGCATCTAAATGGCACATGCCGCCAGTATGTAACTGTATTGATTGCACACCTGTAGCATCAAATATTTTTTTCGCATCAACATCAGAATCAATATCTGCTTCCATAACAGCAATATTTATATCATTTTTTAATGCATTAATTGTTTGAATTAAAGTTGTAGTTTTTCCACTTCCCGGTGATGACATTAAATTAAGTAAAAAGACGCCCTTTCTCTGCAATTCATTTCTAAGCTCATTTGCCTCAATATCGTTATCAGCAAATACGCTTTTTTTAATTTCTATTATTTTTATATTATCCATACGTAAATCCGACCTTGATTAAGTATAAAATATAAATACTTTATTTGAATAGCATTATTAGAAAGAAAAAGAAAAAAATGTTAAATTCGAATTTTGAACTGGCTCTAAAAAGTAAACAATCAAGAAAAAAGGGAGACAATGATACCAAATTGGTATTATTAGTCCCTCTTTCCTGCTATTATGAGGCTATCGTTTTATTAAAGAACCTTTTCTAATTGACAATTACAAAAGATTTTTAAATTAAAATATGTTTTTCTATTTCTTAGATAAATATGATTCGTTCTTAATCAGCAAGATATGTGTTGTCTTAAAGAAAAATGAATATTATTTTTCTAATGAATTTGAATCTAATAAAAACTGTTCTAATCCAATATAATAAATGCCATTTTCATCATACCAAGGAATATAACAATCTTTTAAAATAACTATCTTCTTAAATGAATCATTGATTTTTAATAATCCTCTCGTTTCAGTAATAAATTTTTCTTTATCAGTAATAGCATAAGCCGATTGAATATAATATTTAGAATTTCCTTTATAGCAAACAAAATCGACTTCATATTGCTTTCTATAACTTTTATTATTTTCATCTTTATAATTTACTTCAACTATTCCAACATCAATAGAATAACCACGTATAATTAATTCATTATAAATTATATTCTCCATTATATGTGTTGGTTCATTTTGTCTAAAATTAATTCTAGCATTTCGTAACCCAATATCTTCAAAGTAATACTTAAAAGGAGAATCAATATATGCCTTTCCTTTAAT
>JAXDXW010000035.1:0-2573 GCA_034087725.1 Candidatus Onthovivens sp.
TTCTTGACCATTTAAAATTAATTTCATCGAGAAATAAGACCCAGCTTTAAAAATATAAAGATTTATTAAATTCCACTTATTAATATTGATTAAGTTGGTAGTCGTGACACTTCGATTTTCAACTCTATCGGTTAATTCTATATATTTATTTGCTCCAATAGCTAAGGCAAATCGATGTGATGAGGAACTACCTTCTTCCCCGTAAGTAAATAAAATTTGTGAAGAAGAAATAGTATTACATTTTACCCACAAAGAAATTGCGCGAGAGACATTTGAATAATTTTCTTCATACTCGGTATTTTCAGTAGAATTAATTAGGTTTAAGTAGCTGATTGAAGAATCACCAAATTTTAAACAATCAGTGTACTCACCACTATTAACAACACTAATTCCCGATTGATTTTTAACTTTTAAAGTATTATCTGCTATAAGAGACGATTGGTACAAAGTCGAATCAAATTTGCGTCCGATAAAAATTTCGTCTAAAAATGATAAGAAATCATCAATAGTTGTTTCATCAGATTCGTAAGAATAAGAGTAATCGTAAATATACTTCTTATCGCCGATCTCTTTAATTACACCTTGAAGATTGTTCAAATTATCATAGATTGATCTTTGAGCAAAATAGTATCCTTTATCATTTTTATTTAAAATATTTGAATATATTACATTTCCGTTTGTATCGTAATTATAATTTTCTTCAATTCCGCTTTCTAAAGAGGAAACTTGAGAAATGCTATTGTCATTAAAATAACTAATTTGAGTAAGATTTTGTGATTTTAAGTGAATTTCAATTAAATTATTGTTTGTATCATATATATAAGTGCAATAATCTGAACTTGAAGTTGATCCTAAATATGATTTAGTTAATAGTCCTGTATTTATTCCATTAATTGTCTCATCATATACATCACTTCTTAAAATGAAATCATTGTTTTTAATTGTTTCTATAAACCCATCTTCAGTATAAGAATATGAATATGAAGAATTGTTAGAAAGTTCAACTTTTGACAAATATTGAGAAGATAAATACGAATAATTTAATGAATTATTATCAATTGAAAGCGTTTTTAAAGTATTGTTCGAATTATATTCATAATTTTTTGTTGAGTTAAATTGAGGATTCTTAGTAACATTTAAAGTTGATTTTTTCAATCTATATAGTGAATCATATTCAAAATTTTCCTCAAAATCGTTTTCATCTGTACTAGAAATTTGTAAATGGTCATCAAAATTAGCGGACGATTTAATATAATTTCCTTCTTTATCAGTAATTCTTGTTTCAATAACTTGTCCATTATCTGCATTTAAATAAATTCGTTGCTTGCTAGTTTGAATTTCGTGTAAAGTGCCACTTTCATCATAAAAATATTTCAGATGATTCCCGTTTTCATCGACAATTTCGCTTGCTTTGTTTTGTTTGTTATAAAATAAATCACTATTTGAAATTGAAGATGTTGAAATACTTGATAAATTATTTTTATTATCGTAGTTATAAACAACGCCAAAATTCCCTTTTTTTAATTGGACGCAATCAAAGAAAACATCTTTTTTTGAGTGATTTATAAATCCAATCTCTATTTGTTTAAAAGCTTTTGAAGCAATTATTTTATTTGTGCTAGAAATCCACTCATCAAGATAAGTTGTTAAATAGCATTTACAAATAGTTGTCGAATTATCTCTATTGATAAATTTTAAATATGCATATATCTCGTCATTTAAGGTAACATTTGCTTTGGCAAAAAAGTTAAAAATAAACTCATCTTTTTCATTACCGGATATATTTAAAATTTTATATATCTGTTTTTAACTAGATATATTTCCAGTTAGCTTTATACAATTAAAACCATAAATTTTTCCATGCAAATCATCATAATTTAAAGATTTTATACCATCTACTGGTGCTAAAGAGACATTTAACCAGTCATTTCCATCGAAATTAAAATATCCATTAGTTAGCAAGTTTTGAGAATTTACAGCGTATGGGTATTTTGAAAAACCTATGTTATTTAAATATAAAATATAATTATTTCCACTTAAAATAAATTCAACTTTAACTCGAATGTTATAAATAGTGCTAGATTCCTCAGGTACTTCTATTAAATCTTTTTCTATTCTTTGCCAACCTTTAAAATTTACACTACTCAAAGTTTGCTCATAAGTTTTAGTAATTGTCTCTATCTCAGGTTTAATTATCGCAAAATCAGAAATACCGGTAGAAAGTTTTGATTTAGTGTAAGTAACAGTAACCCTTGCTTTAAAATTTGATGAAGTAAAATTAGCTGATGCATCATCAATCTTAATATCAAAATAAAGCTTATAATTTCCTCCTGGTAGATATCGGATTGTTTGATAAAAATCAATATTTGTCGAATCACTTTTATTTATTTGTAGTACTTTATTCTTTGAAGAAATGTCATTAATTGCTTTAAAAGAATTAGTAGATCCACTTGATAAAGACCAAAAACAATTATCTGCAAAGAAATCGTTGCTATAAAGTAATGGGTTGGTTAGAAAATTCGCAGAAAAGCTTTGCACTGAAGATACTTCTTTTACTTTAAGCTCTCCTTCTT
>JAXDXW010000036.1:0-12027 GCA_034087725.1 Candidatus Onthovivens sp.
TACCTAATTTGTTTAGACTCTGTAATGTAGATAAAGATGGATGATGATATTTATTATTTTTCCCACAAGAGATTATCGCTACTTTTGGATGAATATATTTCAGAAAATCATAAGAAGACGATGTGTCACTACCGTGGTGACCTAACTTCAAAATATCAATGTCTAATTTGTAATCCTTCATGATGCTGTTTTCTATCTTTATTGTTGCATCACCCATGAATAAAAATTCTTTGCCACGAATTTCGCTATAAATAACCAAACTTTTATCATTTTCTTCACTATCAACAGTCCAATATGAATTTAAATTTTCAAAAGTTACTTCTTTGTTTTTTATTGGAAAGGAAGAGTTATAATCGTATACATTTTTAATAAAAAAATTATTCTTTAATGACTCCAAAGAACCATAATGATCGAAATCATAATGCGTAATAAAAACGCCATCTATTCTATATATTCTATTTTTCTTTAAAAAAGGAATAATCGATTGTGTAGCCAAATCATACGACAATATTCCACCCGTATCGATTAAATATGCTTCTTGTTTTAATCTTATTAAAGTGCAATCTCCTTGACCGACATTAATAAAGGATACTTCATAAGATAACAAATTTTCTATAGGAACTGAATAGACTATCAATGACATAACTACAATTAAACAGTATTTAAAAATTTTTGAATAAAATCTTATTTCGCCAAAATATAAAATAATAATCAAACATAAAAAGTATAAAATATATCCGGCTGTAGAAAATTCTGGAACATATATGTCTAGCCCATTAAAATTAATTTTGTTAACTAAACCAATTATTTTTACAATAAAATTCTCTGCGAAAGTTAATTTTATCCCATAAATATATAGTGCTAAAAAACCATATAAAAATTTAAAAAACCCAGCAAAAGTGACATTAATTATTAAATTTATAAAATTTAACGAGTTGTTCATTTTGATATAAAATGGTAAAAATATCAACATTACAAGTACTTTATTTTTTATAGTCTTAATCATTAAATTTTCACTATATAAAAATAGTTTTCCTACAATGAAGAATATCGAAAAGACAATAGATAGCAAGAATGAAAAAGAATAAATTAAGTTATGATCAATTAAAAGAAACATTAAATATAAAAATGATTTTTTTCCTATTTTAGAATATTCTTTGTTAGCTGTGACGGAGTCAAAAATAAAGAATATAATCGCTTTTAGCGTAGAAAATTTATAAATGTTAAACAGTAAAACCGGAATTAAAACAATGATTGTTAATAAAGCCGAATTCTTCTTATCGACAAACTTATCAAACAATCTTTTTACAAAATATAATAAAGAATTTATTAAAATTCCACTAACATTAAAAAGTAATGAAAATATGCTACTTGTTTCCTGCGATCTCACAAAATCATCTTTTGATGAAAATAATAAAGAAGCCGCATAACTTCTTAGTGCTTGATTTTTAAAACGACTTAATACAAAATTTTGATAAGCTGAAAATGGTATTAGCGATTCAAACACCACTTCCTCTTTTATGATTACAAATTGGTTGCTTACTCCGCTTTGCTTTAAATATTTTTCAAAGTCAAAACTAGATTCATAGGTTGAAAAATTTATCTCTTTTCTATATCCTTCAATTTTAACAAGATCAAATAGATTCAAATTAGAAGGATTATATATGTAATATTTTCTGCTTAATGTCGATACAATTACATAATTTTCACTCTTTTTTGTCACAAATCCTAATATTACATTTGGATTATCGAAGTCTATTTTTAAATTTGCTATTAATATGCCTAAAGCTAAAAAAATTAATAGAGATGGAATAATTATTTTAAATTTTAATTTATGTCTAAAAAGAAAAAAGACGATTAATATAATTAAGAAGATTGTAACAACAATATTGTCTTTATTAAGAATGATTAATCCAACAATAAAAGACAGAAGGATTAAAAATATTGACATTAATCAACAAGAATAATGTAATTTCTCAATTTTGTATAAGTAGAATTTCCTATGCCACTAACATTCATTAAACTTTCTAACGTTTGAAATAAGCCATTAGTATCTCGATAATCGATAATCGATGTGGCAATTGTTTTGCCAATCCCCTCTATGTAAGTTAAATCTTCAGGATCTGTAAAACTGTTTATGTTTACTTTCTGAATCTCATCAGCGCTACATACATCCGTCGGATTATAACGTGGTGGAATGTAATACTGGACATTTTTCTCTACTAAAGCTTCAGGAAAAAACGCCCTTGTGTCAGCTTTATCATTTACCCCTCCTGCTTTTTCAATTAAATCAGACATTGTTGAATTTTCGTCAAGCAAATAATTTCCCGGACTAACTACATAGCCCGTAATGCCTATCGAATTACGAACCGTATCTGTAACGGTATCAACTGGCGCAGTTTGCATAAAATTAGTATCAATTACTTTAAAAGCAATTAAACCTATTAATGTACATACAACCGCACCAATAAGTAATTTTACGGTTAAAGTCATACCTTACCTCCTTTTACTATACAAGTCGCAAAATCAGGAGATTTGTGGGGGGGTGAAATAAAAAAACTCTTTTATTTTTTTAAAAGAGTTTTTTAAATTTTTATCCTTTATATTCTTCCCAAGTTACTGTGCACTTATCCGAATACGTATCAGGTAATTTTGCAATAACCTTTGCATTGGAACCATAAGTCAAAGGAACCTTCAAGTCTGTCGTTTGATAATTTCCGTTTCCTTTATCAAATATACAATTCAAATACTTAGATGTATCAAAATCAAATTTATAAAGATTGTTAGAAACTTTTTCCATCAATACACCTGGCCAGGACATATTTTGTTCACCCCAACAATAGATGTAAGGTGTAGAGCTTCCACTTTGTTCGTTCCACCAGCTATTTGTTTCAAAGTATATTTCATATATTCCTAAGTCAATGATAACTGGATCCTTTGATGGATCATATTTTCCAGCGGTTGCACTTGCAAAGTCGGTATTTCCTTCGTCTGGATTATACCAAGCTGCAACGTCATTCAAGATGTACATGTCATTTTCACCAGTAGGCATTGGTAAAACGTCTGTCCTTGCTCCCCAATATGTATAGCCTAAGCCATCCATTCTGAAGAATTGAACTTTACTTGCTTTATCTCCGTCGACAATTGCCTTCCAATAATTAAATGAACCAGCACTATTGTAGGACATCCAAGTCATCAAATCTCCATATTCTTTATTTGAACTAATAACATTATCATTTTCATCGAATACTTTAATTGATGTGCCTGGAGCATATTGACACCACCATGGAGCATCTTTGAAATAAATGGTAACAGGGTTATCATAATCTGGAACTTCAATTTCTTGTCCGGAAACAGGAATTGGATCGACTTCATCAGAAATAGTACCATCTTTTGAGATAATTTCGTTTTCAGGAGCAATAATTTCACTATCACTTTCTAAAATTTCTTCAAAATACATCTCTATATCAAAAGTATTTTCGCCTTTAGATAACGTAAAATTGTAAGAGTAATTATCTCCATCAACTGGGAATAATTTGAAATAATAATTTTGATAAACAGAATCGACACGATAATTTTTATTTTCAGGAGTAATTGTAATAATTCCTTGATCGCCTTCTTTTAATGATTCATTTCCATCTAAAGAAGTTGTAGCTGTGCCGTGTTCGAAAGAAGAAATCTTAATCGTCGCAGCAGCAGGTTCAACTTCTCCACTATTTCCTGATCCTGTATTACAAGATGTAAAAGAAAAAGCAGAAAGTGCAAGAAGCGATGATAAAAATAATTTTTTAATATTCATATTTCAATCTACTCCTTTACGATAATCAAACTATAAGGGGTTTTAACTGAAACGGAATTACCATTTGCAAGATTTGCAAAAGTACCATTAAAGACAATTGTTCCCTTTGTTGCATATGTAGCAGATGAATTAGATGCAGATAAATATACATGGTAATTGCCGCTAACACCTTGTCTATAAACGCCTAAAGTTGTATTTGATGTATTTGCTGCTTCAATATTCACTGCATCGCCACTTGACCAAGTATTTATATCGACGATTTGATCAGAGAATTTTAAATCTTTTTTGATTCTTACTAATTCACAGTATTTATCAAAATAGTCTTTTAAAAGTGCTTTTCTTGAGTAATCGTAAGCATTTGTCGCATCAGGTGATTTATAAGAATTATGAGTGATACGATTACCAAACATATTAACTTCAGCAGTAGTTTCTTCAGAGGAAGTTTCAATTTTTGTTCTAAATAATTCTTCGCCGCCATTAATAAACGAGATACCATTACTCATTAAAACCATACCATTTACTGCAACGGAGGCACGAGCAACCGTTGTTAAATCAGCTGGCAGAGTTGTGCTCTTCTTTAAATTCCAATTAAGTTGATCGAATAAAGTATAGTTATCGTGGCAACTTACATAGTTTATATTTTGAAGAGGATTGAATGGACATGCATCATATCCATTTGCTCCTAACATCATGAGTTTAGTTCTTCTAATAACACTATCATTAGGTGCAGAGGAAGAAATAAATCCACTAAAAGCACCTGCATTATTAATATCATTGTCACCTTTTAAAGCATCACGACCACCATTATTAAAGCCACCAACTGTTCCTTTTCCGACATATTCAGCGTTTTCGTCTCTTCCTGGATAAAGTTTAGAAGCTAAATTTTGATTTACAGCTAATTTAGAGCCAGCAAGTTGAGGGGCAGCTGCATACCAGCCTTCACCATAAACAACTATATCTGGATCAATATCATATAAAGCATCGGCAATATCAGACATTGTTTGTAAATCAATAGCGCCCATTAAGTCGAATCTGAAGCCTTTTATTTTATAATTTGTAGCCCAATGGCAAACAGAATCAACAATAAACTTTCTCATCATTGGGGCTTCGGTTTTTACTTCATTTCCACATCCACTTGCGTCGGCATAACCACCGTCACTATTAAAGCGGAAATAATATTTTGGCATTAATTTTTCAAAATTAGAATTTGGCGCACTGCTTACGTGATTGTAAACGACATCCATTATGATACGTGTATGATTTTCATTATTAGCAAATTTTAAAACTAAATCTCTAAATTCGTAAACACGTTTACTTCCATCACGTGGATCAGAAGAATAACTGCCTTCAACAACATTATAATTTAAAGGATTATAACCCCGGTTAAAATCACCCATATCTGAGTAATCAGTAACTAAAGCTTTTGTTTCGTTTCCATTTTCTTTGAAAACTACTTCTTTTTTACCTCTTTCGCCGTTATCGTGATCAAACATAGGCAAAATTTGTAATGCATTAACCCCGTATTCTACCAAATGATCATAGCCAGTTTTAACAGTTACCCCATTACTTCCTCTGTAAGTAGTTCCACTTTGAATAAAACCTTCGAATGTTCCGGCTTTATCTTTATCGCCACCCCAAGTAGAGGACATAGTTAAATCTCTAATATGATTTTCACTAATGACAAGTTCTTGAGGAGTTTTTATATCTAATGTAGGATCCCCATCCCATTTAGTAGGTAAATTATTCCATCCAGTTGGAGTTACATTATCTTTTGTAAAATCAACAACCATTCCTCTTTTGCCATCCATTCCGGCACTTTTTGCGTATGGATCAACAACTTCAGAGACACCTGCTGAGTTATATACTCTATAAGTGTAATACTTACCACTTAAATCTGAATTAATAGTACATTCCCAAACAAAAGTTGAAAGATTTAACTTCATTGCATAATAAGTATAATTATCACATTGAGCTTTTTTTAAAGAATTATTGTAATCCTCTTCTGGTAAATATGAAGAATTATAACCTAAATCATAAATTCTTAAATCCATCTTTGTAGCTGTTGGGGCCCATACTTTAAAGGTAGTTTTACCATCTTTAACAGTAGCACCTAAATCATTTCCTTTGTAAGATATTTTTTTGAACTCACTTGTTGAGTACAAATTATCATAAGAAATAACATATTTTGCAACTTTTTCAGGTTTATCAACGAATCTTGCTTCAAGTTGATATTTACAATTGATAGTTAATTTTTTTGAAAATTTAACAGAAAAGTTTGTTTTATTAATATTAGTGGCGCTAAAAAGTAAAAACTTTTCTTTTTCGCCATCTTTTAAATCATCTGAATAATTCTCATAAGCAGCTGTAAATTTATAAATTTTTAAATCAGTCATGATTGCTTCGCCATTTCCTGTGCCATCTTGAGAATAAATATTTATCTTTTGATAGTCAGAAGAGATAAAAGCTGTTTGAATTTGATCAGATAAAGCATCTTCTTTTGAATGATATAAAGTATTCAAAGATTTATTTGCGACAACCCAAACATCAAGTTGCAATTTTCCATCTGAATTTTCTTGAGCAACATATTCAGAGTAAGGTACGATTGTATCGGCTGTTTTCCAGCTCCAACTGCCTGCTGATTTAAATAAAAATCTAAAATCTTGATCGTTTCTATTTTTAAAAACTTCTTCAGGAGAAAATGTGTAAACATAACTCCAGTCATCTTCTTTAGTTAAAGTCAACTCTTTATCTAAGGAAGTTGTTGCAGACCAAAGCCAAAGCCTTTTGGTCTCGTAATCATTATCATCACGATGGTAATGAAGGTTGACAATATCGGGGAAAACAATAGCTTCATCAGCACGTTTTGTCCCGTTTTTATTGTCGGTTGCTGGATTATATGAATTATCTAATTCAATAATTTCTGTATCAGAAGTATCAGGAACTATTGGAGTATCATTGCATCCAACTAAAAAAGCACTCATACTCAACAAAAGTAATAAGTTTTTCTTTTTCATAATCTCCTCCTAATTCAAAGAATCAATACGATTAATTGATTCGTTATACGTAGCCTCAAATTCCGAAATAATCGATATAGGGTTTTCATCGGTTGTAGGAACTGTAGACATATCGCTTTTTAAAAGCATTCCATATTTATCAACTGTAAATTTATTATTAATTATGTAGCCAGAATAAGAAATGTCATTTACCAAGTTGTAAGTTAATGTTTCGTTTTCTTCATCTAATGTAAATAAAAAAGCATAAGATCCACCATTAATCATAATGTTATCACCATAATACTTTCCATATCGATGATAGCCACTTTCCAAATTAGTATAAAAATAAGAAATAATCTTATCGTTTAATCCATCTTTATCTATTTCAATGGTTTGGACTTCTTCACTATTCACCTTTTGTTGATAAAAATAATTACTATTTTTAAAATATGCTAATTCTTCTTGGTAATAAACTCCAACATCTATAGCATATTGACCACTAAATTCGCCTTTATAGTAATAATAAGGGGAAATACTGTCATTTGCAAAAACGTAGTATTGTCGAGCATAATCGACAATACTATCGTTTTGAATATCGTTTTGTATATATGTTGCTGTGCAGCTTTTAGTATTTTCAAAAGCACTATCAAAATTAAAATTATTGACAAAATCCTTCATTTTTCCTTCAAAATCGGTTCTATTGCAACTAGAAAGCGCAAATAAAGAAACAATAATTAAAGGTGAAATCCTAAAAGCCTTCCTTTTCATATTATGCAGAATAACTTAACAATGTGGAGCAATAAATGCTTTCACTAGGAGCTTCTTTGCGAGCGTTAATTGTTTCAAATTCTTGCTTTACTAAATATCCATCAGCATCATAACTTAATGTAGCGTTCCATTTACCAGATGATTCAAATTCAAGTACAGAATCTGCTTGATACGCACCTTCATATTCATAACTTGAACCATAAATGTTAACGATCATTCTGGTATTTGTATTAAAAATCTTATAGTCGATTCCGCCATAATTATTTTTATATACATAAACATCATCTAAACTTCCACTTGAAGGGATGAAAATGTTTTTAATATATCCTCTAAGTTGAGCAAATTGCTCTTCACTATCATAATAAATATGAATTGGTGCCATTAAAACATTAGAATATGTATTGTTATTTTCAGTTTTTTCAATAATTGTTGTGTAGTTTAGAGTAGTTGGAACGTTATCAAGGCCAAAGAAGTTCATAGTTCCATCAAGAGTATAAGAAGAATATTGTTTATCAACAGCGCTTTTATAATATTCTTTTTCTTCTTCGAGAGAAATATAACCATCTTGAGCCTTACAAGAAGTCATTAATAAAAGAGGCAAAAGAAACAACGTTGAATATAAATATTGTTTTTTCATCATTTTCCCTCCTTATTAATAAATCTTCAAGCCCATTCCTTTTTCAGTAACGTGGCAGTTTTCGATGTCAATTCCAAGTTTAACTTTATCACCAACAGATAAACTTCTATCTAGTCTAAAGTAAATAGTCTTTCCTTCAAAGTCATCATCAACTTTAGCAATATAGAAAATCTTTCCATCTCCAAAGTCTAAAATTCCAGTAACAGTTACATTGATTCCATCTTCTACTTCAATATAAGCATCATGAGGAACATCTAAAATGTATTCTTTAATAAATACTTTTGTTGAAAGTCCTTGAATCATCTTGTTTGTGATTATTTCGCTTGATTTTGTTACTAAATTGTAAGTTTTAAAGAAGAAAATTTGTTTAGCTTTCATCAATTCTGCTTCTTTAGCTTTGTTTATGGATTTAATTTCTTTTTCTGCTTCTTTGTTTAAATAAGCGACTTTGTTTCCTTCAATAGCAGCTTGTTTTTTAAAATCAGAAACTTCTTTCTTTAAGGATTTAGAATCTCTCTTATAATTTCCATAAAGAGTATTTCTTTCAGTATCAAATTTTAGAGTAACTGGAGAAATTCTTCTTTCATATTCATTTTCTCTAGTTTTTGTAAAGCTTTCTTTAAAGTTATTGTATTCTTCTTTCTTCTTAAAATATAAGTCGCGATCAGTATTATAAGATTTGAAAGTTTGGAAGGCTTTAGCTTGTTCTGCTTTAATGCTGTCATATAATTCCCAAACTTCATTCTTAATTTTAGCTTTTTCTTCCTTAAACTCTTTCTTTAATACAGCGACTTTTTTATTCATCTCTTCTTTTTCAGCAGCAAGAGTTTGTTTATTTTTAGCGGTAAGTTCAGCTAATTTAGCTTGATTTGTAGCAACAATAGACGCAACATCTTCTTTTTGAGCAGCAGCTACATCTTGAGCTAATTTCTCTCTGACTGCATTAACTTTTGCATTATATTTTTCTTCAATTGAACTAATATTAGAAGAAATAACTTCATTGTATTGAGAAGCCTTATCCTTTAATGAAACTAAATTGATAAATCTAGAATCATAGGAGTCAAATTCTGGAAGAGATGTGAGAATCTTATCTTCTCCAGAAGTAACTTCAATGTTAGTAAAGTCGATTGCAAAAGTAACTTTTTTGCCAACCTTATATTCTTCAGTAGTTGTAACGAATAAAATTCTTTCACCAACTTTAATATATGTTAAATATACATCCCCAATTTTTTCTGACGCTACAACAGTTGCAGAAATATTGCCCTTTCCAAGTAAAATAGCTTTATTTGGTAATCTAAGTAAGCCACTTCCGTTAGTTGAAGAAATAGCTGAAGGTAAAGTAACTGAAGCATCTTCAAAATGCAAAACACCATTTTCTATAGAGCAATCAATAATGTTCATTTCAGGGATTCGTGGCATAACTGAATCTTCAGTTTCAGCATCAAACATGTGACAATGTGTCAAATCTAAAGCAACGTCGATAACATCTCCGTTTTTATATCCGTATGTTGATGTGCCTTTAATAATAATTTTTGTTTCAGAATTTTTAAAATCTTCCACATTGAGGTTTAAATCACCATAAATTAATGTTTCGTTACCTAATTCTTCAAAGTGTGAAATCTTAATCTTTACAGATGAAGAGGATGCTTTAACAACCTCTGGGTCTATGGAAACATGTTCGCATCTTAAGCCTACAGAGACTTTATGTTTTCCATCAAGATAAAGAGGTTGTAATTTAACTAATGTATTAATCGATGTTTTAACAGATTGATTAACACCAGCAAATTCAATCGTAACTTCTTTACCATTCTTTGTTAATAAAGCGTCAAAGAAATTCATTTGTGGAGTTCCAATAAATCCAGCAACGAATTTATTTGCAGGATAATCATAAAGATTCTTTGGCGTATCGATTTGTTGAATTCTACCAAGTTTCATAACAACGACTCTTGTACCTAAAGTCATAGCTTCAACTTGATCGTGTGTAACATAAATAAATGTTGTTTGTAAATCGTTATGTAATTGAGCGATTTCACTTCTCATTTGAGCTCTTAATTTTGCGTCAAGGTTAGAAAGTGGTTCGTCAAGAAGCATAACTTTTGGATTTCTAAGAATAGCTCTACCTAAAGCAACCCTTTGTCTTTGACCACCAGACATTGCTTTTGGTTTTCTATCTAAATATTCAGTTAATCCTAAAACTTTTGCAGCCCATAAAACTTTTTCATGAATTATATTAGTTGGTACATGTCTAAGTTCAAGACCGAAAGCCATATTTTCATATACAGTCATATGAGGATAAAGTGCATAGTTTTGGAAAACCATTGCGATATCTCTATCTTTTGGTTCAACATCGTTAACGATTCTTCCATCAATATATAATTCACCAGCACTGATATCTTCAAGACCAGCAATCATACGTAAGGTTGTAGATTTTCCACAGCCTGAAGGTCCGACGAAAACAATAAATTCTTTATCTTTAATTTCCATCGTGAAATCACTAACAGCTTTTGTTCCGTTAGGATATACCTTATATATATGTTCTAACTTTAAGTCAGCCATAATTTCCTCCTATTTAAATAAAGCAATTGTATAAGGTGGAATTGTATAAACTCCGCTATTATTAACTATATTTTTCGACATATCTGCTAATAAATAGTTATATACATTTCCAATTTCATATTCATTTGAATTAAATTGAAGTTCTTTCGTTTGAGAAAAATTAATTACAAATGTTGTTTTTTTGTCTTTATATGTTTTACTCATTACAATATAGCCAATTTCTTCATCGTCGACTTTTAAGAATTCGATATCTCCACGCGCTATTTCAGGATTATGAAGTCTTAATAAATTAGCTTTTTTATAATAATTTAAGATACTGTTATTATCGGTTAATTGTTCCTTAACACTTGGATGAACATAGTTAACTGCAGAAGCTCCACTAGGGGACTTACAATTATAATTTTCATCCCAGAGCATCGCGATTCGAACATTTTCATCTGGCGGAACATTACCAACCATACCTATTTCATCACCATAATATGTGAAAGCTGCACCATTCATTAAAGTTAATAAACCATACATGAATTTTGTTCTTTCTATGTTAGTAAGTCCTACACGAGACATATCATGATTGTCTAAGAAAGGAGCTGGAATATAACCGTTTGCCATCGATATATTTGTATTTAATGCTCTTTCATAGCTATCGCAGCACAATCCGTCAAGGCCTAATGAAGTAGATATAGATCCTGTTCCACTTGTCGAGAAATTGAAGAAACTATCAATACCTGTTGTATAATAATTAGCAATTTCTTCGTTGTTAGACCAACATTCACCAACAATATATGCATCTTCTTTTATAGATTTAACGTAATTATTGAATTCTTTCAAAACTTCTAAAGTTTTATTAGTATTTTCTACATAAATATATTTGACGGCGTCGAGTCTAAATCCATCGATGCCTTTATCCAAATAAAACTTGGCAATATTTTTAATTTCTTTCATAACCTCAGGATTATCGTAATTAAATTCTGGCATGTTAGAAGTAAAATTAGCTTCGTAGTAGAAAGTATTTGTTGAATCTGAGAAAAGTTGTTTTCCTCTAGGAGCTTCTGCTCTAGTGTTATAAAAACAATAAAAGTCTTTATACTTCAGTTCATTTTCATTTAAAGTTTCACCTTTAATCTCTTTTAAACGAGCGCTACAAGCGTATTTAAACATGTTATTATTTGTAGAGCTATGGTTAATAACTAAATCCATTATGATTTTTATATCACGCTCATGACACTCAGTTATTAAATTTTCTAAGTCTTGTAATGTTCCATAACTACTATCAA
>JAXDXW010000037.1:0-2054 GCA_034087725.1 Candidatus Onthovivens sp.
TAAATTCAATGTAAACTATGCTCTAACACTAGCAAAAAGAAATGTTTCCAATAACAACGGTTAAGCATCGATATAAGGCGCTTTTTCAATAGACATGTTACCGGCGACAAGATGGTTGTCACAAATGTTGGAAATCACAAAAAAAACTATTACTTAATGAGTTTTGGCTCTAAAAATTCTATTAAAAAGTATAAATGTTTATTAATTTTAAAAAATGAATGTATAATTTCTTCAAGATAAGAATGTACATTTATATTTTAAAATTAATAAATTTAGTGAGATTTGGACACTAAAAAAGACCTACCGATTTGGTAGATCTATTGAGCTTTGTGTTCGTTCGGTGAATTTAGACAATTTCCGTACAATGAGTTCGGCCGGCTACAATTTAATATTATTTTATGCTTTTTTCTCTAGCAAAACAACTGTCTCAATGTGCAACAAGACTCACTTTGGGCATAATCTAATCAGCGTAGAGGCTATCAAAGAACCATGTGTTTTAGGTATAAATAACATGTCCCTTATATAAATCTTTCATTCCTAAGCATAAAAGTAATTAAGTTTATATGTTTAACACCACTTCTCCTTTGTTGAAGTTTATCAAGTGTCAATAAATATCTAGGATATCCATCAGTTATTGTCTCTAGCGGAGCGTATTCTCTTTCTTCGGTGATCAATTTTCCATTTTCATCATAAACGTCATTAAAAATACGCATGGCAACCTGAATGTATGCATAATCAAGGGTGATTTCATCACGAGCAATAAAATCAACTTCAAGTTTACCAATTCTTCCAACCGAAGCAGAATAATTGTTTGAAAGCAAATAATTATAAACAATATTTTCTAAAGTTGGACCATAATTAATCCTGTTGTCTGTTTGATTGACAAAGTAAAAGCTCAAATCCGAAAGATAATACTTTTCTTCTCCATTTAAGGATTTTTTACTCTTCAAATCAAAGCGATGACAACGAGATATAATCTTAACATCTTCAAGTATTGTTAAGTACGAATAGACCGTATTGTTGCTAGGCCTTTTGCCATTTATCTTTTCCAAATAATCACACAGTGATATTACCGACGTTGTCGCTCCGTAATTGTTGATGATATAGGTTTGTATTTGATTAAAAAGATGTTGGTTCTTGATTTTCTTATTTTTCTTAACATCCTTCTTATATATTTCATCAATGATGCTTTTTACATAATTTCGTTTTTCAATTATTGAATCATATTTAACCGCGAGAGGAAATCCACCTTCCAAAATATAGTTGTTTAGTTCGATTTCCAAATCGTTGTTTATAGGTTTTTTAAAAAATTTTTTCATTTCTATGTACTCTGAAAAAGATAAAGTTCCAACATTGAATTCTAAGTATCGACCGGTTAACTTGGTAGCCAGTTCTCCAGATAGCAAATAAGCATTACTACCTGTAATAAAAATTGAACAATTATCATCTTCTCTAAAGGCATTAATCACCTCTTCAAAATCTTTAACGTTTTGTATTTCATCAATGAAAAGGTATTTATCACCCTCAATCGGATCGAGTTTGTTTGCAAGAATATCTTCTAGTTGATCTGCTTTTTTAACTCTGCGGTATGGCCTTTTGTCGAGATTCAAATAAACAATTTTGCTTTCATCAACGCCACTTTTAATTAATTCTTTCGCAATCAACTGCATCAAAGATGATTTTCCACATCTTCTGACACCAGTTATTACTTTGATTAAATCGTTTTCATGATAAAAAGGTCTTATTTTATTTAGATATAATTCTCTAGGATATAGTTTTTTTTGCATTCAAATCACCTCGCAATAACAATATATCACGAATTAAGGCATTTATCTGCATTTTTTATATTTTTTTAAAAATTATTTCAGTTTAAGCACTACTTTCGGAGTATTAAGTTGACGACAGTCTCAACATGATATGTTCTAGGAAACATGTCAACAAATTCGATTTTATCTACATTATATTTATCTTTTAAAATAACTAAATCACGTGCTAAAGTCGAAACGTTACATGAAATATAAACGATTTTCTTAGGAGAACTCGCAAGAAGAGCT
>JAXDXW010000038.1:0-17291 GCA_034087725.1 Candidatus Onthovivens sp.
TAAAATTGAACTTTTTAAATATGGGTGTATATACTAATTCATTCACTGCACAAACGTCCGTTGATGTAAGTTTTGTTATCGATGCTATTAATGAAAACTCCAAATCTTTTGGTGACAATGATACAACTAAAATTTTCACAATAACCGCTTATAATGAAGCCGGTGATGTAGTTTCTACAGGTTATATAAACGAAATTACAAAGAACGAAGAAACAATCCCATTAACATTGACCGGAGAAGGAATTGTAAAGGTTTCTATTGTTTATACAAACTGGTACATTACAAGCAACAATAAAGCAGCAAATTTAGGTTTATTATCCGTTAAAGTAAAAGCTACAAAATAAAATATAAGTAAAAACATTTTTAAGAGGGTTTACACCTCTCTTTTAAAAAATAACAAAAGAAAAAATGAATCATATACTCAAAAAGACTCATTGTATAAGTTTTACTATTTATATCACATGATAAGTATTTATATTATTATATAGATTTTGGAGTGAAATTAGGTACAGCAAATATAGAGCAGGTCAAATCACATTAACTTTTAAAGACACAAAGGTTACTAAGATTGCTATTGCTTTTATTGGATGGAGAGCTACGGATATAATAATTGTAGGAACTAATGAAGCAGGAACTTCATCAAAAGACCATACAGAACCTACTTCAACTACTTTAGATGTTGTGCCATTCGATATAGATGCTACATCACCTCTTACTATTAGCTTAAATACGAGAGGATTTATTCAATGCATTGTTTTTTATAAATAAAAAACTTTATTATTTTTTATTATCTAGATTTGTCTTGACCTTTTTGCATGGAAAATACATTTGATAATTTGTAAAATAATAAGGTAGAGGAATGATTATGAAATGTAAATATAAGAAGATATTGTTGACGATTTTAGGGATCACCCCTTTATTATTTTCTTGCAATCCGCAAGAAGGGAATAACAATAACGATAATAACGTAGATGATGATAAACCTAAAGTTGAGGAAAGAACATTAGATTTTTATGCTTTAAATGATTTTCATGGCGCATACTTATATAATGAGAATTATTCTCAAACTGGATTATCAAGAATAGGAAAATTTTTAAAGGATAAAAAAGCTTTAGATCCAGAAAATACTTTTATAATTAGTAGCGGCGATATGTTTCAAGGCGGAGCTGAATCCAATATTACATATGGTGATGTAGTTATTGATACAATGAATGAAATTGGCTTTGATTCAATGACAATTGGTAATCACGAATTCGATTGGGGCGAAGAAAGACTTAGACATATGGAAAGTAAAATGAATTTCCCACTTCTTGGATATAATATTTACTATGTTTCAGACAATTCAAGACCATCTTACTTAAAACCTTCAACTATAATTCAAAGAGAAGGGATTAAGGTAGGAATAATCGGAAGTATTGCTCCAAATGTTGGCAGTGACATTATCGCAACAATTTCTTCTAACTTTTCTTATCCTGATGTTGAAGATAAATTAAAGGAAGAAGCTGTTTTATTAAGAAATAAAGGTTGTGATGTCGTTGTCTTATCAGCACATGACGGACAATATTTAAATTATGCATCTTTATCAGAACCATATAATGATCAATATAGATATGTGGATGCAGTTTTCTTAGGGCATGACCATAAATATAAAAAAGGAAATTATGATAATGTAGTCCCTTATGTTGAAGGCGGTTGTAATGGAAACTATGTTGCTAATATTAAACTTAATTTAAAACTCAATAAGTCAACAAATAGATATGTTGTTGATTCATATTCTCAAGATGTTATGAAAACATTTGATAATAGTAATTTTCAAGAAGAAGATGAAGCAATTAATAATATTTATAGTGGATACAAAGAACAAATTGAAAGCATTAGAGATGAAGTTTTATTCACTTTCGATTCCACCGTATCGAGGGCAGATTTTGGAAGATACATGTCGATGGCCTTTGCCTCTTACGTTAATGAAAGTGATGAATTTGACTATCATATAAACTCCGGAATTATTAATAGCGGAGGCGTTAGATCAGATATTGCTCCAGGACAATTTACATATGGAGATCTTATTAAGGTTTATCCTTTTGAAAATGCCTTAACTATCATGGAAATGGATTCCTCAGACTTTGAATTTTATAAATCTACAACTGTTGGATATACTTATATAGTCGACGAGGTAAATACTAAAGGAAAATATTATATTGCTACAAATGATTACTTCGCTTATTTGCAATTAGAACATCATAAGAATATAAAATTATATCCTTATACTAATTATCTTATAAGAGATATTGTTAGTGATTATTTAAAAGAAAAGGGTTATGTAAATGCATAAGAATAAAATACTTAAAAATATCTTAGTTTTTAATCTACTAGTCATTTCCCCTCTTGTTGTAACTTCATGTAATTTTTTATCAAACAACGAGGTTACTGAAGATTTCACGATTTCAGTTGAAATTAATAAGCCTGAGCTTGCAAGTGCATCATTATCTAAAACAAGCGGAAAGGTTGGCGAAACGGTTACACTAAGTATTGATTTAACTTCGGAAGCTTTTATTAAATCGATTTCTATTAACGGAAATTTCGTTGACATATCTAAAAGAGAATTTAAGCCTATTAAAGGAACTAATCTTATTTGTATCGAAGTTGATTTGAATAAGGAAAATGATCCATTTGATCCTACAAAATATAGAAAAGAAACATATTCGCATAATTTTTCGTCATCAGATTTAAATAAGGAAGGTGGCGAATGTTCCGAAATTAATGGATTAATTTTTTCAAATTCAGCCCCTAAATATATGAAAAATGATACAAACAAGGGTGTACAAATTGGGTCGTCAACTAAGTATCACACTAAGGAAGAGCCATTTACTTTATCAGCAACTATTCCTAATAGTATTATTGTTTCAGATATCTTGATAAATGCATCTAACGCAGTAAATGGTAGCGGAAGTGCTCGCGTTTATTTTGAAAATGATGATTATGACGTAAGTACTGTTTTTTCAAACAGTGATCCAGACTGGGTTAGATTCAATGAAATAAATATAAGCTCAACTATCTTACACATTGATTTATATTCAAATTCATCTAAAGCTATTTATTTTAAAAATATAACAATTGAATTTATTGTTCCTTTAGAAAGTGATTTTCATGTTAAGGAAGATGAGAACATTGATATTGAGTTAGGGCCAGTTACTCCAGGAAAAAATGGTATACCAACACTGAATTTTGAGCCTATTAAGAAAGAAACTTATTACAAAGATATAGATTTTACTTCAACGAAAGAAATTTTATTTGATTCGCTTAGAACGCTTGTAAATAATTTTACTTTCGTAAGTTATGGAGATGCTAGATATATGCTTCAATATTGTGATGAAGATATAAATAATGATGGATATATCTATGGATTGTACAATGGCGTGAGTTATATTTCCACATGGGATAACGGCGTAACTTGGAATAGAGAGCATGTGTGGTGTAAAAATCATATGAAATTAGATGGAAAGCAATTATCACCATCTAATTCTTATAAAGGAATTGCAAGCGACTTACATAATTTACGCGCTGCGAATATGAATGTTAATAGTGCTAGAGGTGATAAATTTTTTGATAATACAAGTAACGGAACATATTTCTTTCCAAATCAAGGTGAAAACGAATCAGATCATAGGGGAGATGTAGCAAGAATTATATTCTATATGTTTTTAACTTATGACGGATTATATTTAGGAGAAGACCCAACTATAAATCCTGATGTTTCTTTTGGAAAACTTTCGACTCTCATTTCATGGGCTAAAGAAGATCCAGTTGATAGCTTCGAATTGAGAAGAAATGATAGAATATATACCTATCAAGGCAATAGAAATCCATTTATTGATTATGAGGATTTAATAGATAAAATTTTTAAATAAAAATAAAAATAGTTGAGTTCTGCAGGCTTTTTTTCAAAAAACTCAACTTTTTATAAAAATTTGTTTATAAATTATAATAGAAAAAAGGTTAAAAATATTAAGTATTGAGCAAGATAATAAGTAAACATGATAAAAACTTGCTGTCCTTTAAATTTGACAACAAATCTTTTTATTCCAACATTCATATCGCTTAATATAAATATAAAATATGCTACAAACAAAATGTAAAAATAATTATTATTTGTTACTATAGCGAATCCAATCGAAGCAATTAAATTAAGAAGTAACATAAATAAGTAACTTGAATTTTCAATCACAAAGAAATATGACATGTATTTCTTTAGGAATATAATTCCGAAGAAAACAACTAATATTAAACCACCAGCAAGCATTAAATAGAATGGATACATGAATGTTATTTTTGAGTATAAAAATATTTTTGTCGCAATTAAAATATGATCAATAAAGAAAAATATTGTTCCAACAGCAAACATTTTTTTATCCATACTGATAAGAAATGCATCACCAATAGTTCCTGCAATAAAGGCACAATATATTAATGGATCGGTTGGATATAAAATAATTGCACAAACATCTAGTAATAATAGAGGTAAACATTTAATAATTTTTCTTTCTTTTTCTTTCTTTTTGTGACAAAAATAAACTTCTAAAGACGAAACTAAAAAGAAAAATATCGAAAATGATAAAAGTATAACTTCCCTTGAGTCCATGATAATTTCATTTTATTACGAATGATGAATTAAAAAAAGGCAAAAATTTTATATAATGTTATTATGAACGAAGAATTATTGAATCAAATATCGATTTTGAAAGAGAATATTGTAAATTCTGATGAATATAGAAATTTATTAAAAGCCGAAAAAGAAATGGAACAAAGCAACGAAGTGATGATACTTAGCTATAAAAAGGATATGGCAATTGTTGATTATGAAGACGCTTTAAAGCATTATTCAAGAAATTCAATTGAGGTATTAAAAGCAGAAAAAATATTATCTGAAACAGCATATAATTTAAATCAACACCCTCTAGTTAAGAGTTATAAAGAAAATTTAGATAAATTAAATCAATTGTATGAAGAAATTGATAAGATTATTTTCACTGGTATAAAAGATGCTTAGAGTAGTAGGCGGAAAATATCGAAGTAGAAAATTAGAACAACCACCTTTAGAGATTACTAGACCAACGAAAGATGTTGTCAAAGAAGCTATGTTTAACTCTTTGGGTGATTTAAGTGGAAAATCTTTTTTAGATTGTTTTGGTGGTAGCGGAGCTATAGGTATTGAAGCTTATAGTCGTGGTGCTTGTGAAGTAGTTATTATCGAGCAAAATAAGTCTGCTTATAAAATTATTAGCAAAAATCTTAAGACTTTAGGCATTGACGATATTAAAATTTTAAACATTTCATTTGATGAATATTTAAGAAGAGATGAACCCTTTGATTTCGTTTTTATTGATCCGCCATACAAATATGAGATAAATGACGATTTTCTTGAAAAATTATTTAAAAAAAGAATAGTTGGTGAAAAAACAGTTATAATTATTGAGCGAGATGAGAATTTAGATGAAAACTATTTTTCTGTATTTAGTGTTAAAAAGAAAAAATACGGAAGAACATATTTATATATATTGAGGAAAAATATATGAAAAGAATTGCAATTTATCCAGGAAGTTTTGACCCAATCACGAACGGACACATTGATATTATTAGAAGAGCTAGTTTGCTTTTTGACGAAATAATAGTTCTAGTAGCTGTAAATAAAAATAAAAAATCCCGTTTTTCTTTGCAAGAGAGAGTGGAACTTAATAAAAAGGCCGTTGAATGCTT
Source organism: Candidatus Onthovivens sp. (assembly GCA_034087725.1). Classification (GTDB taxonomy): domain Bacteria; phylum Bacillota_I; class Bacilli_A; order RFN20; family CAG-826; genus Onthovivens. Next base: position 5,755 of record JAXDXW010000038.1, read on the forward strand.
TAAAAATGTTAAGGTTGACTACTTTGATGGTTTAACAGTGGATTATGCAAAAAGTCACGGAGCATGTGCTTTAATTCGTGGAATAAGAGTCGTTAGCGATTTTGAATATGAACGGCAACTTGCTGCAGCAAACGAGTATATTGATTCTAGTATTGAAACTGTGTTTTTAATGTCACATAAAGAAAATACATTTATTTCTTCGTCTACAATAGATGAGATGTTTAACAACAATGTAGACATTTCTCCTTTAGTGCCTCTGTGTGTATTAGAAATGTACATTCAAAAGCAAAAAAAGTAAAACAAAACCCTCGCTTATAAAGGCGAGGGTAACTTTAAATTTAATATTAATCAAATTAGTTCATCGTGGATCTTTTAAATGTATCACCACGATATAACCAACAATCAGCAAGTTCTAAAGCTCTATCAATTTTATTGTCTTTTGAAAGAGTAAAGAAAACTTGACTTATTGCATATGTTGATTTGTTTTGCTTTGCGTCTTCAGAAATATCAAACATTAAGATTAATGGTACTTCGAATGAACTAACATCTTCATGTAATTTTTCTAACTTATCTTGATAAGACTTCAAAGAACCTTCAAGGTTGTTAGCATAATATCCATCGTATCCGCTCTTATAAATAGTTTCAAAAGCACCACCTTGTCTTTCGTTAATCATTTGGAAAGCAGATTTTTCTTTATACTCTTTATCATCGTCATCTAAATCTTGATCAGCAATAATAGAATATATCTTATAGTTAGATATTCCGTATTCGGATTGATTACTTTCTAAGTATTCAAGTGCATCGCTAATTTCTTTACACGCTTCACATGAAGATTTAGCTAAAACAAAGAAGAATTTTTCGCCATAAAGTCTTTTGAATTCGTCAACTGTCTCTTGTGCTTCAGCTTTAGAAGCTTCTGAAGAATCGTTGCTATTAACAAGTTTCCAACTATCTTGCAAACTATCAATTTTAGCTAAGAATTTTTCTGCATCATTACTTTCTGCACCTTTGTAAGCGCCATTCATGGAAAGCAAATGTGCTTTATAATATGCTAAAGCGTCTTCTGATGTTTTCGAAAGGTTTTGAATGCCTTGGGATATATATGGGATAGAGAATATTACAGCGAAAATACAGCCGACAATTAAAAGAGGTTGAACCCATGCTGTTTCTTTAATCCGTCTCCATATTGCGACAAAAGGAGTAGCTATTGCTTTTAAAATCTTCATATTTAATTACCTCATTTTTCGTTTAAATGCACTTTAAAGAATATCACTAAAAAGGACCTTTAACAAGACTAATATTTTATTTATAAAATATAGTCTTACAATACTATACATTAAAATCATATTTATTGAAATAAATATATTCTATACAAACATTTTAAGAAAATTGTATAATTTCTTTAGCTAAAAGGAGTTTTTATATGCGCAGTAATGGTATTTTATGCGGAATAACCTCATTACCTTCAAAATATGGTGTTGGTGATTTAGGATATCCATCTTATGAATTTTCAAAGAGATTAAAGGAAGCAGGTATTAAATATTGGCAACTTTTGCCATTAAATCCAGTGGACGGATCGAATTCACCTTATGCTTCAAGCTGCGATAGTGCAATAGATGAGATTTATATTTCTTTAGATTTACTTAAAGAAGAAGGCTTATTAAAAAATATCAAAAAAGAAAAATTTGAAGAGAAATATGTTGATTATAAGCATGTAAGAACTTTTAAAAACTACTATCTTCATAAAGCTTTTAAATTACAAAAAGACACGGAATCTGCAGGGTTTTTGAAATTTTTAGAGGAAAATACATGGCTAAGAAAATATGCAATGTTCATGGTATTAAGCGAAAAAAATAATTATCAATTACCCCATACATGGCCAAAAAAAGATAAGAACGCATTTTATTCTGGCCGCGCTTTTTCAAAAACAGATGAGCAAAAAATAAGTTATTATTGTTGGGTACAATATAAGTTATTTCAACAATTAGATATATTAAAAGAACATCTCAAAGAAGATGGCATTATTTTAATTGGAGATATGCCTTATTATGTAGGCTTAAATAGTTCTGATTTTATTTCCCACCTTGATAATTTTTCATTAAATGAAGATGATTCTCCTAAATTTGCAGGGGGCGTACCACCAGATTATTTCTCACCAGAAGGTCAATTATGGGGAAATCCTGTTTATGACATTGATTTTATGAGACAAGACAATTATGCGTTCTTCCTTAATAGAATTAGGAAAGCACTTAAAAAATACGATATTTTAAGATTGGATCATTTTAGAGCTTTCGATACATATTATGAAATACCAGCTGAAGCAAAAAATGCCATCGGTGGAAAGTGGAGAAATGGATTAGGTCATGAATTCTTTGAACTTTTAAGCAAAGAAGGCTTTTTAGATAGAATTATTGTAGAAGATTTAGGTGATGTATTTCCTTCTGTATATAGATTAAGAGATGATTTTAAATTACCTGGCATGAATATTATTCAATTCACTATGTTTGACAATAAATTTAAATATATTGAAAATCAAGTTATTTACACAGGGACGCACGATAATGAAACTATTGTCGGATTTTATAAAAACATGCCAGCAGAAGAAAAAGCTATGCTCGATATCAAATTTAGATACGCTGGTGTGAAAAATAACTTAAAAGTGAATTATAAATTTATAGATTTTGCTTTCAAGCAAGAAGCATACCTTGCTATCATACCTCTTCAAGATTATTTAGGATTAGATAATCGTAGTCGAATGAATACTCCTGGATTAAATGATCCAAAAGCAAACTGGACTTTCAAAATATCTGACTTTGCAGATTTCGACAGCGCTATACCACAAATTAAAAAATTAATAGAGAGTAATAATAGATGATAAATATTTCTTTAATTAATTTAGGCTGCGCTAAAAATATCGTTGATAGCGAAGCTATTTTGAATTTGTTTTCAGATAAAGATAAATTTTTGGTTACTTCAGACTTAAATAAAGCTGATTTGATTATTTTAAATACATGCGCTTTTATTCATGATGCAGAAAATGAATCTTTCGATTATATTAATGAAATCTCTTCTTTAGGAAAAAAGACAATAGTAGTCGGCTGTTTAGTAGAAAAATATCACGAAGAATTGAAGGAAAAATTTCCAAAAATAAATTTATTTGTTGGTTTTAAAGACTTATTTAAATTACCACAATTAGTCAGCAGACTTTTAAATGATAATATTTGCAACGAATTTAACATTTTTGAAAGAATGAGTGGACAAGATGATTTTTCAACTTTTGTTAAGATTTCAGAAGGATGTAATCATAATTGTGGATATTGCATAATTCCAAAACTTAGGGGGAAGTATTACTCATATAAATTAGATGATATAGTTAATTATGTTAAAAAAAGGATTACTGATGGTGTAAAAGATTTTACTTTTATAGCTCAGGATACTTCATATTATGGACTAGACTTCCCGGGTGAAAATATAAATTTATCATCCCTTTTAAAAGAAATTGATGATTTAGAAGGAATGGAAATGTTTAGAGTCCTATATTTATATCCAAGCGAAGTAAGTGATGAATTAATTGAAACTTTTTCTAAGGCAAAGCACCTCTTACCATACTTTGATTTACCTATTCAACATGCTTCTGATAAGGTTCTCAAATTGATGAACAGAAATGATTCTTATGAGTCTTTGGCTTCTTTAGTTAAAAGAATTAAAGAAAAAATTCCGAATGCAATTTTACGTTGCACAATTATTGTCGGATATCCTGGAGAAACAGAAGAAGATTTTGAAATATTGAAGAGATTTCTCCAAGAGAATAAATTTCATCATGTTGGCGTTTTTACTTTTTCTAATGAAAAAGGTACAAAAGCGTATACATTGCCAAATCATGTTGACTTAGATATATCCGAGAGAAGAAAAGTTCAACTGATGAATTTGCAGAAAAAAATTAGTTATCAGCTAAATGAAAATATGGTAGGCAAAACAATGAAAGGTATTGTTATTGGTATAGATGGCACAAAGTACAAATTAAGAACAGTATTTAATGCACCTGATGGCATTGATGGTTCGGTATACATGGAGAGTAAAAAAGAACACAAACTAGGCGATATTGTTACAGTTAAAATAACTGATGCTTTCGTCTATGACTTATATTCAATAGAGTTATAAAGTATTAAATTTGAGAAAAAACCCTTCAGAATCCCTATATTTTTTAATTTTTTTAGTGACTTTAAATTTAAAAAAAATAAATTATTTTATTAAGTTTTATACACATAGTGTATAATATTTTTTAATATAGAATTTGAAAGGTTAGAAATAATATGAAGCTAATTAACCGTACTTTTACTGGTGATGTACCTAAGGCTACAAAATGGCTTTTTACTTCCAGTGGCATGTTTAGAGACGCATGTTATCAATTTGTCTCTATGTTTCTTTTGACATTTGTCCAATTTTGCGGACTTGGGGGTGTCTCGTTTGAAGAATATTTGGCAATGTATGCAGTAATAACTGTTGTTGTCATAATTTTAAGAATTTGGGACGGAATTAATGACCCAATAATGGGATTTATTATAGAAAAATGTCATTTTAAAAGCGGTAAATATCGTCCTTGGATTTTTATTGGAGCTTTATTAAATTCAATCGTTGTTATTTGCATGTTTTGGATTCTTCCACAAGGATGGGCATATGTTGCTTGTTTCTCAATATTTTATTTTTTATGGGATTTTACATATACAATAAATGATATTGCATTCTGGAGTGTGTTACCTTCTTTGAGCAACGATGAAAAAGTACGAGCAAATTTAACTACACTTTTATCCATTTTTGTGTCAATTGGAACTTTTGCTGTTGGTGGCATTGTCCCAATGGTTGCTAGCGGACAACAAGAAATAACATATAAAGTAACCGCTATTGTTACATCGGTTTTATTCTTCTTATCGCAATTTATATTAGTTATCTTCATGAAAGAGAAAAAGGTTGATAAAGAAGTTGAAAAGAATGATGAAAAGATTAAATTTAAAGATATATTTGGAGTATTAATTAAAAACGATCAATTGAGAGTATCGATAATTGCAATATTACTCTACTACACGGGTTCTTCTATACTAGTAGCTAGTGGACTAAATTATTTTTACTTTAATTTTGGGTATGAAAAAGGAGGATCATATCAATTGTATTTCACAATTGTTTATGCTGCTGCAACCTTGATTGCACAATGTCTATATCCTCTTTTAATTAGTAAATTAAAAATGAAGCGAATGAAAATTTTTACAATTTCGTCAATAGTTACTGTTCTCTCATATGTAGGCCTATTTTGCTTTGTTTTCTTCCCAAACTATGAGAAATACTTTATTGTTCTTTGTGTTTTTGCATTCTTTGCTTTCTTTGGACAAACATTGATGTCTTTAATTTTATATATTATGATTCAAGATACAATTGATTATAACGAGTTTAAATTTGGCGAAAGAAGAGAATCGTCTATTTTTTCTCTAAGAGCTTTTACAGCAAAAATTGCTTCTAGTTTACAACAATTAATTCTTTACGTATCTTTAGTTTCTGCGTCTTTATTTGAAATCTCTAATCAAATCGCAAACGCAGAAAGAGAATTCGTTGGTCAACCTGATGTAATTAAAGATGTTGCATCACAAATCACTGGCCCACAAAATATTGAATTATGGCAAAGAGTGGTCTTCCAAATTGGTTTTTGCGTAGTACCATTACTTTTATTCCTTGCAACTTTTATTTTAGTTAAAAAGAAATACAAGATTGACGAAGATTACCATAAAGAGTTGGTTAGAGGAGTGGAAGAGAGAAAAAATGAGTCAAGAATTGAACAAAACATTCAAGAATAGAATCGTTTATCAAATTTATCCATTGTCTTTTAAAGATTCTAACAACGATGGATACGGCGATCTTCAAGGAATCATCTCAAAACTTGATTACTTAAAACAATTAGGAATTGGGATGATTTGGCTATCCCCTATTTATGAATCAACGATGAAGGATAATGGTTATGACATTGTTGATTATTACAAAATTAATCCTCTTTTCGGAACAATGGACGACTTTAAAGAGTTGATAGAAGAGGCTGAAAAAAGAGATATAAAAATAGTTATGGATCTTGTAATCAATCATACATCAACGGATCATATTTGGTTCAAGGAAGCATTAAAAGATCCAAACTCTAAATATAGAAATTATTATTATTTCAGAAAAGGAAAGAACTCAAAAAAACCGCCTAATAATTGGAATACTTCTTTCTCTGGAAGCGCTCGGGAAAAAATAGATGGAGAAGACAATATTTATTATCTTCATTTATATACTAAAGAGCAGGCTGATTTAAATTACCACAACGAAGAAGTAATTAAAGAAGTAGAAAACATTCTTGAATATTATTTAAAAATGGGAGTATACGGTTTTCGCTGTGATGTAATAAATCAAATTTATAAAACTTCTTTGAAAGACGGAAAGTTTAGATTATTTAATAGAGGCAAAGAATATTACGAATCGCAAAAAGAAAATTTTGAAATTTTATCCAGGTTTAGAAGGGTTTTAGATAAATATAATGCTTTTTTTGTTGGAGAGACAAGTAATATTACCCCTGATGTAGCTAATAAGTTTTTATCTACAAGAGGTCTAGATATGTTTTTCGAATTTGATCATTCTTTTTGTGATATGAATAAATTTATTCCTATTTTTAGGAAAAAATTTAGACCAAAAAATTTGATTAATCCTGTTTTAAAATGGCAAAGTTTAGTTCCTTGGATAGGAGTTTATTTAGAGAATCACGATCAAAGAAGAAGCGTTACTAGATATGGTAATGAAGGAAAATATTATATAGAATCAGCAAAAGCTTTATGCATGTTTTTGCTAACGCTTAAAGGCACGCCTTTCATTTATCAAGGTGAGGAAATAGGAATGACAGACTGCCACAGTTTTACATTAAACGATCTTGATGATTGTTTGACAAAAAGTGGTATTAAGACTGCGAAATCTATTCTACATTTATCTGATGAGAAATTATTTGAATTAGCTAATAAAACAATAAATAGAGATAATGCAAGAACCCCATTTCAATGGAACAAAAGTGAAAATGCTGGTTTCAATGAAGGATGCAAGACTTGGCTTAAAGTAAATGAGAATTATACAAATGGTATAAATGTAGAGGACGAAATAAAAGATAATAACTCTATTCTTAATTTTTATATAAAAATGATAAATTACAGAAATAACTCTGAAATATTAAAATTTGGCGATTTTAAACGAATAAAGGCGAACAAAAATATTGCAAAGTTTGAAAGAAATTATAATGGTAATAAACTAATTGTAATAATCAATCTTTCTTCGAAAAGAATAAATAATGATTTTGATTCTAACAAAATTATATTTTTTACAGACGCAAAGATAACAAAAAATATTTTAGAGCCTTATCAAGGAATTATTTTAAAGGAGTAATATAAAATATGGGCATATCGTTCGAAAAGGACAGAAAGATTTTTCATCTTTATACAGAAAAATATAGTTATTACATACATGTTAATAAATTAAATTATTTAATCCATTTATATGATGGTGATTTTTTGGATGATATTTCAAAAGAACGTGTTTCCGAACGATATATGGAAAGATATGCCTATTTAAGCAATGACAAAGAAATATGTGATGAAGACTACTATTTTTCTAGTATTGCCTCTTTGATGGAATGCGCATCTTTTGGTAAGGGTGATAAAAGAGGAGCTTTTGCTATTGTTCAAGGAGAAGATGGCATCGATATTACAAATTTCTTGTATGTCTCTCATAAAATTCAAAAAGTAGAAGAATATCCACTTAATTTTCCTCATATTCGCTTTAAAAACGGAGATGCTGATGAGCTGATAATTACCTTAAAAGATGAAGTTAGAGATATATTTTTAAATCTTCACTACATTGTTAGCGAGAAATTTAATTGCTTAGTTAGATATTCACACATTATAAATAAAGGGAAAGAAAAAATAATAATTAAGAAATTATCGTCGATGGAGCTAGATTTAAATTCAGATGACTATGAAATTATTGCTTTACACGGCACTCGGAGTAATGACACACAGGAAGAAATTATACCTCTAAATCACTCTTTAACAGTGATTGGCGATAATCACGGGGCTAGAGGCTTTTATTATAATCCATCTATATGTCTAAAGGAAAAAGAGGCGACTTTATCAAACGGAAAAGTATATGGATTTTCTTATATTTATAGTGGCGATTTTGCCTATGAAATTAAAGTGGATGAAATTTCAAATTCTAGAATTTTATGCGGTTTTTGCGGGGAAAATTTTCAAAAGACATTGTTTTCGGATGAAGAGTTTGTAACTCCGCAATGCCTAATAGTTTATTCCAACGAAGGCATTAATGGTATGTCGCACATAATGCACGACATTATAAGAGAAAGAGTTATACCTGAAAAAATTGCTTTCAGTGAAAGACCTATTTTGCTTAATTCTTGGGAAGCATGCACTTTTGATTTTAATACAGATAAAATAATTTCATTTATAGATGAAGCGAAAAAATTAGGAATTGAACTAGTTGTTATTGATGATGGATGGTTTGGGAAAAGAAATTCTGATAATTGCTCGTTGGGCGATTGGTATGAAAATAAAGAAAAAATAGATTTAAAGAAAATCGTGGATTATTCTCATTCAATCGGAATGAAAATTGGACTGTGGGTTGAGCCTGAAATGATATCTCCAGATTCAGACCTATATAGAGATCACAAAGATTATGTTCTGGGTGCAAAAGAATATACGCTAACATTATTTAGACACCAACTAGTTTTAGATTTAGTAAATCCAAACACTCGAAAGAATGTTTTAAATCAGTTGTTTGCAATATTTGATAACTTGCATTTTGATTATGTAAAGCGGGATTTTAATAGATTTATTTCTGAGGGTTATTCTGAATGTCTTCCGAAAGAAAGAAAAAAAGAAACATATTATGATTTTATTTGTGGAGTTTACGAATTATTAGATTGTTTTACAAAAAGATACCCATCCATTTTACTAGAAACTTGTGCAAGCGGTGGTGGTCGTTTTGATTTAGGAATGTTATTTTATTCTCCTCAAATTTGGGCAAGTGATGAAACTGATATAACATTAAGAAACAAAATTCAATTTTCTAAAAATATGTTTTATCCTTTGTCGACAATAGGAGCGCATGTTTCTAATAGAAAAATCGGCTCTATTCAAGACAAGGCATGTTTAGCTTTCTTTGGAACTTTTGGATATGAATTAGACATTACTAAATGTAGTGAAGAAGACAAAAAACAGATTACATTCTTTAATGGTTTATATAAAGAGTGGCATCATATAGTGACTACTGGCGATTATTTCGCTTTATACGACCCATTTAAGTCGAATTATGTAGCCTTTAATGTCGTAACTAAAGACAAAAAAGAATGTGCAGTTTATTTTATGAACTTGGCAAAAGAAGCAACGAAATCTCGTTTTGTAAAAATTAAAGGACTTAATAGTGACAAGTATTACTTTAATTCTTTGACTAATGATATTTATAAAGGATCTTTTTATTTAAATATTGGGCTAAATTTAAGTGCTCCACTTGAAGCTTTTACAGGTATGATGTTTATATTAAAAGAAGTAGACCCAATTAGAGCTACTTTGTATAGAAAAACTAAACAAAAAGACGGTGGAAAGAGGGAGAAGTTAATATAGTATGAGTGATGTTAATAAGATATTATCTGAGCCTATAACATGTATTAATGTTTTAGAAGATTCAGCTCATTTTCCTATTTATAAAGAAAAAGAGAATTTAAGAAAATCTTTAAATGGAAAATGGAAGTTTTTATTTGTTGATAAGTTTGATGAAAAATATATCAAAGAGGATTTTGATATTGCTGAATTGAAAGACATTATAGTTCCAGGACATTTTGAATTACAAGGTTATGGAAAACCTCAGTATACAAATGTTGCATATTTTTTTGAAGGAAAAGAGGATTTACAATATAATGAAATCCCTAAAGAAAACCCTTGTGGAATTTACTATAAAAAGTTGGAATTTGATAAAAAAACCCTGCAAAACTCAGATATTTTTTTAGAGTTTGAAGGATTTGAATCTGCACTATTTTTATATATTAATGGCGAATTTATAGCCTATTCAACAAAGAATTTTACTGATACTACAATAGATCTAACTGAAAAACTTAAAGAAGGAGCAAATCTTATTGCAGTTGTAGTTTTTAAATATTCTTTTGCTTCTTGGTATACAGATCAAGATATGTGGTATTTGTCTGGATTAAGTAGAGATGTTAATTTAATTATTAGAAACAAAACTCACTTTGTTGATGTGTTAAACAATTCTACTTTAAACGCTAATAAGGAAACTATTTTAGATATTTCTTTAAAAATTAAAGATGTTTCAAAAGATACATTTGTTGAACTTCTTTTATTAAATAAGAATTCTTTAATTTTGTCAGAAAAAATTAAAGCAAAAGACTCAATTCGCTTTAAAAAAGTAGTCGAAAATGTCCTTTGGTGGTCTGATGAGGAGCCTAATTTATACGATTTAATTATAAAATTAAAGAAAAATGATGTTTATATTGAAGAATCAAGATTAAAAATAGGCTTTAGAAATATACAAATAAAGGACGGAATAATTTATTTGAATTTCAAACGACTTATTTTAAAAGGTGTTAATAGACATGAGTTTTTCTGCAAAAGTGGTAGAGTAGTTCCTCAGGATGTTACAGAAAGCGATATAAAACTTTTAAAGCACCATAATTTTAATGCAATTAGAACTTGTCACTATCCAAATAATAATCATTTTTATGATCTGTGCGACATTTATGGCCTTTTAGTAATGGATGAAAGCGCAATAGAAACTCATGGAACATGGACAAACAAGAAAATATATAAAGATTGTCTTCCTGGCAGTGACCCTAAATTTTTGACTTTTACCTTAAAAAGAGGGTCTAGCATGTATGAAAGAGACAAGAATCACCCTTGTATTTTTTCTTGGAGCTTAGGTAATGAATCTAGTGTCGGAAATAATATGAAAGCCCTCTACGATTATTTTAAAGAAACTGATTCTTCAAGGATAATACATTACGAAGGGTGTAGTTGTAGTGACGAATTTTTTAATATTAGTGACGTATATTCAAGAATGTACCCTTCTCCAAATGAAATTGAGCAGAATTTTAAAGAAGGTAAAAATAAAGGAAAGCCCTATTTATTATGCGAATTTGCTCACTCAATGGGGAACTCTACAGGTAATTTTGATGAATATGTTAATCTAATAGATAAATATCCTCAGTTTTCATTAGGTTTTATATGGGACTATGTAGATCAAGGGATATATGAAAATGGCAAATTTCACTTTGGCGGAGATTATTATGATTATTTTAATGATGATAATTTTAATGCCAACGGTTTGCTTTTGGCAGACAGGTCTCTAACTGGAAAAATAAAAACAGTTAAATATCATTTTCAACCAATTTCATTCGTTATATCTAGTAATTCAATTTTAATTAAAAATAATTATAGATTTAAAAGCACCAA
>JAXDXW010000039.1:0-7708 GCA_034087725.1 Candidatus Onthovivens sp.
TGCTTTCTGGTATTCCATCAATTATATTTGGTTTAATAGGCGTTATTATTTTTATACCTTTTGTATCTAGCATTTCCTTCTCAAGCGGAGTAAGTATTTTAGCTGGAGCATTTACTATGTCAATTATGATATTGCCTTTAATCATTAAAAATACAGAAGATGCAATTAATGCCATTCCAAAAGGATATAAAATGTCTAGTTTGGCACTTGGAGCTAGCGAAACACAAACTACCTTAAAAGTTATACTACCTAATGCAATTGGGGGTATTTTAACATCTACTTTGTTGTCGATTGGCAGAATTATTGGGGAATCTGCGGCACTAATTTTTGTTATGGGTAGTGCAATTCAAGACAAAGTTAATATTTTTAAAGGAGCAACAACTTTGTCGGTTCATATTTGGACTATTTTATCTAATGAAAATCCAAATTATGAACTCGCTTGTGCAATATCAATAATTATTTTGATTATTGTTTTGATATTGAATATATGTGTAAAGTTAATTTGCAAAAGACTGAATAGATTCGAGGTGAAATAATGGAAGAAAAAATTGTATTTCATGTTGAAAACGTGAATTTAAAATATGGAAGTAAGCAATGCTTATTTAATATAAATTTAGATATTTTTGAAAAGAAAGTTACCGCTTTTATTGGACCTTCGGGATGTGGAAAATCAACATTACTTCGTTGCTTTAATAGAATGGACGATTTAATTGATGGATGTCAAATAGATGGAAAAATTGAGTATGAAAGTGAGGATATTTTTAAATTAAATCCGCTTCTTTTAAGAACAGAAGTAGGAATGGTATTTCAAAATCCTAACCCATTTCCTATGTCAATTTTTGATAATGTAGCATATGGACTTAGATGCCAAGGCATTAAAAATAAAGAAAAAATTAAAGAAATAGTTATTTCTTCCTTAAAAAAAGCTGCTTTATATGATGAAGTAAAAGATCGTTTAAAAGATTCTGGCTTATCTTTAAGCGGAGGTCAACAACAACGCTTATGTATTGCGCGAGCCATTGCTTTATCGCCTAAAGTGATTTTAATGGATGAACCTACTAGCGCATTAGATCCAATTGCTACTAGTAAAATAGAAGAATTAATTTTTGAACTAAAAAAAGAGTTTACGATTGTAATTGTAACTCATAATATGCAACAAGCGGCAAGAATATCAGATTATACTGCCTTCTTTATGTTAGGAGAAATAGTTGAGTTTAACGAAACAGGAAAATTATTTAAAGAGCCTAAAGAAAAGAAGACTGAAGATTATATTACAGGGAGATTTGGTTGATGACATACATTGAAAATGAAGTGAAAAATTTAAAACAAATGACAATGAAAATGGGTGAGTTGGTGATTGATAATTTAAAAATCGCTTTAGAGATTTATTATAATTTCGATAAAGAAAAAGCAGAACTAATTAATGACGATGTAGTTGATTTACATGAAAGATTAATAGAGGAAATGTGTCTAAATATTATGCTGAAAGAGCACCCTTTCGCAAGAGATTTAAGGGAAGTTAGCGGCATTTTAAAATTCGTCGAAGATTTAGAAAGGCTTGGCGATCACGCTGAAGATATTAAAGAATTTGCTACTAAGTTGGATGGGGTTGATCATCATAATGTTCCTTTTTTAGATGAATGTTATATGGAAGCACTAAAGATGGTTTTAGACTCAATCAATAGCTTCGTTAATTATGATGTTGAATTAGCTGAGAGCGTAATTAAAAACGATGATAAAGTTGATGAACTATATGATAAAGCGATTGAATATATAATTGAAAATACTAATAATAAAAATTTCTCAGGGACATTTAGCATATATACAACATTAGTTGTTAAATATATAGAGCGAATTGCTGATCACGCAGTTAACGTTGCTGAGTGGGTAATTTATATAGTTAATGGCTATCATAAAGATAAACAAATTTTCTAAATTTTAAAAAAATAGTTGAGTTTTGCAGGGTTTTTATTAAAAAAACCTTTTTTTGATAATATTTAAGAAAAACACCGATATAAAATCCTAGTTATTTATAAAAATGAAATTTATCTTAACCAACTTATTTTGATTGTTAAGAGAAAATATAAAATTGAAAAAAATATTAATACAATAATTACTATACTAGGTGAGATTTAGAGAATTATCATAGTATATGTATATCCACTTTTTCTAGAATTAGAGTATTTTGCAAAATTAATAATGATATTAATGTATTCACTATATTTAAAGTCTAAATTGTTTGATTATTGAATTATCTATTATTCCTTTTTAACATTAATAATTGAAATAACAATGTAATAAACCGCATAGGTTGTAGAAACAATAGATGCAATAGTTCCCAATGTAAAACTCCTTGTATCAAAAAACAAAGAACTTGCTGAATCACTCATTGCAAAAGGCGTAAAAGAAGTAGTGCAAAAGAAATATAAATTATAATTTATCTTCATCAAACCAGATGTTATTTATTTTTCCATTACATAGTTGGTCAAGTAAAATCCATTCTTTATAACCTGTTGTTCCTTAATGGTTCTATACCCCCGTGTTCGAAAAATGATTTAGCTGTAATAGAAGCTTGCGTAATTATCTTTTTTCCTTTGACTGCCTTTTCTAACTCATCACAAATAGCAGTAGCAATGCCTTGTCTTTGATATTCTTTATGAACATACAATTTATCAAGATATCCGGTATTATCAATATCTCAAAATCCTACAACTATCTCATTTTTGATAGCAACTATTGTAAAATGTTTCAAGAAAGACTTATACCATTCATCTAGATTCACATTGCCAGTTGCCCATACATCTAATTGCTCTTTTTTATAGTCTTTTGCATTTACATTATGAACTGTTTGATAGAATAATTCTGCTTAGCGTTCACAATCTGAAGTAATATACAACAATCTAAGAGACATAATTAATCCCTCGCCTAATTGGAATGTGACAGTATTAAAACTGTTTTATCTCATTTCCAATCACAGCAGCGGTTTTTGCTTGTATCAATTTTTCTAGTATTGAGAGCTTGATACATCGGTATTCTTGCTATGCTTCTCTCAATTGCATCTTCAGAACGAATACCCATTTCTACACTAATTGATAATCTTTCACGCAGAGTCTTTTCATCCGCTAGAAGCTAGACGCATTTCACCTCATAGTTCTGTATATTCAAGTTTTCAAGTATGGAATCGATTATATTCTGCTCATGCATCACCAAAAAAAATAATATTCTCGTATGCAGAACATTTAAGAAAACTATTTAGTAAGTAACAAATATTATTCATCACCATCGCTTTTATTTCATCAGTTACTTGTAACGGGCTTGCATCCCAACTCCGATCTCCATCAATAAATACGCTATTTGGTTAATCCTGTTTAAGCAGTTGACACACCGTTGTTTTTCCAACTCCCATAGTGTCACCAATCATATATAAAGTATTCATCGAATCATATCCTTACCAAATTCCAGTTTATTTAGTAACTTCCCAATGTCCTGTTTTATTAGAGCCAACTCTAATTACAATTTTTCTCATAAACCTCTCGTGTCTCAAGTTGTAAGATTCTAACTTCGATGTCCTTTGGACCGAAAGCCTCTTACATGGACTCCATGAGTGTAAATTCCGCTAGTCCCTAACGTATTTAACTTATATTAGTTATAGCATTTACCATAATTTAATATATTGATTGCTGCATTATAATCTCTATCGATTATTAATTTACAATGTGGACATTTATATGTTTCACTAGATGATACTGCATCAACTTTTAATTTTATTGTTTTCAACTATATATTTTCATGTTTAGTACTTCTAAAACACTAATTATTATATCAATTGATGGATTCATAGAATAATTTTCTATTCTACCAATTGTTGATTGAGGAACGTGGCACCTTTTCACAAGTTCATCCTAACTTAGTCCTTTTTCCTTTCTTATTTTTCTAATTTTATTAACGAGCTCTATTGTACTACTATTCATATTAAACTCCATTTATATTAAAGTGATATTTACCTTTGCCATGATTTAAAACAGGAACTATTACTTTTAAATCTAATAATTTTGAGATTAGCTTTGATGCCCCCGAAGCAGACATATTTAAAATCTCAAAGATTTCACTTCTACCAAAAAAAGCAATTCCTGAAAGATTATTATAATGTATATATTTTTTTCTTAACTATAGAAGATATTTTTAGTGATTCAATGTCTACTTTTTTGCCTTTTAAATCCAATTTTTCATGTTCAATGTCTACTTTTTTATTAAAACTAATATGCAAATATCTATTTTTTAAAATTTTCAATAAAAACACTAAAACAGATGCCACTTCAAGATAACGCAGAAGGTATAAAATTTAGAAAATTATTCTGTCATGTGATTGCTTATTCAAGAGATAAACTTCTCTTTATTATCGGTAACGATAACTTAAAAAACATACCAAGAGACCCGCCATTTTTATTCAAAAGAGAGCATTCTTACAAAGTAAGGTGCACCACTTTCAAGACAGAATTTGGCATTTACATCAGCAAATAAAAACAAGGTCCGGACATCAAAAGTTCGGACCTATTATTTTTACAAATACCCCTGACCAATAGTTGGTCACAATACATTAGGGACTTAATTTGCAAGCCCATATACCACATGGTTCGGACTACGAACACTTACCAAGTCGAATTTAACCGTTTCAAAAAAAGCGTTGAAAAGTGCCAAAAAGTATTAAAAAAACGCAATATGTTGGTATTGCGTCTACTCTCTAGAAATGGTGACCTATACGGGATTCGAACCCATGAATGCATGCGTGAAAGGCATGTGAGTTAAGCCACTTCTCCAATAGGCCAAGTGGCGCCAACTATAGGGCTCGAACCTACAACCGATCGGTTAACAGCCGATTGCTCTACCATTGAGCTAAGTTGGCACCTGCACTTTGTGTGCTTTATTAATATAGCAAATAGCCGAAATTTTTGCAATAAGCAAATGAGACTTTTCTAAAATTTTTGCGATTATTCACCTTAAAAAAGAAATAATTATATGTAACTCAATATAGATTAAATAAAAATGGATAGACACTTATAGTGTCTATCCGTATGATCCTTATATTTTTATATAGTTATTATTATTCGCACTTGGACTTAATAACTTTTAATAAATCACCAAGTGTTTTAATATCTTGGGTTTCACTAGATTCAAATTTAATATCGTAGTTATCTTCAACATCTAATATAAATTCAACAACATCTAATGAATCAAGACCTAAACTAGCAAGTGTTGCTCCTTCATCTAATGTAGTAAGGTTTAACTTTTCTTGTAGTTCTTTAACTATGCTCTCATATTTGTTCATAATTTTCTCCTCTGTGAGTATTATAATACTTTTTTATTCTTTTAAAATATTAATTATTTATTGATATAGATATAGGATTAACTGTTTCTCTAAATTCATCAATGAAATTAGCTATACCATTTTTTAATTTACAACTACATCTTAGTGAAATACGCAAAACCTGTTTGCCTCCAACTTCAGCTAAATTAGTATTTAAATCTTTATAAGTAATTCCATATTTATCTAATATTTCAATTAAACTAGCCATATAAGGAGTAGAAGTCTCTACAACGATTAAAATATTAGTATTTTTCTTTTGTGACCAGTTTTCTACATATTGGAAGAAGATTAGTGAAATTAATGCAATAGCAGTAGTTATTCCAGCAATAATGAAATAGCCTGCACCACAAGCCATACCAATTGCCATTGTAATCCAAATTGTAGCAGATGTTGTTAGTCCTTTAACTGTAACCCCGTTTTTAATAATAACTCCACTACCTAAAAAACCAATGCCAGTAACACCAGCTGCAGCAAGTCGCATAGGATCTCTA
Source organism: Candidatus Onthovivens sp. (assembly GCA_034087725.1). Classification (GTDB taxonomy): domain Bacteria; phylum Bacillota_I; class Bacilli_A; order RFN20; family CAG-826; genus Onthovivens. The sequence continues at coordinate 5,857 of JAXDXW010000039.1, forward strand.
GAAATTGTTCCACCAACCCCATATAAAGATAGAATCATAATTAATGATGAACCTAAGGAAATAAGAATATGTGTTCTAAGTCCAGCAGCATGGCCATTGACTTCACGCTGATACCCTATTAATCCGGAAAAAAGAGTTGATAAAACTAATGATAATAAAATAAGTAATAAATTACCCCACCATCCTAAATTATTAAAATAGTCAACAATTAGTTGATCAGCACCAAGAGGAGTGGAGTAGGCTCCTGATGCATCAAGTATGTTAATGTAATTCATAAAATAATTATATAATAAATCTAATTTCTTTTCTAACTAGAACTATATTTGGTTCGAAGACTTTCTAAAATACACAAAAAATAATTGAAAAATTGGGTGCACAATAATTGACATCGGTATACTATTTGAATGGATGAAGTGTAACATTTTTAATTTAAAAAGACTTGATTTTAAAGGAGAACCTTGCAAAACTTGATTATTTTTTCAAAATTTCAATAAACTTCGAATTTTTAAAGAAAAACCCAAAAAAATAGTTAAATAGAGCATAAATTCGAATAAATTTAGTAACATATTGACCTAAAATGTGTCTTATTGAAAAATATTTTTAAACTTTTATTTTTTCAAAAACCCTTTAAAAGTCCACTATTTTATTAAATAAGCCTTTATAAGTCGTGAGACTTTGATATGTCGTTTTTTTTTTTTTTTATTTTAAGTGTATAATAAACGCGAGTGAGAAAGAAAAATGGATTTTGCTTTGCTTCTTAAAGACGTGTTTATTAATCCATCTACAAAGGAATTTCTTCCTTTGATAGTCTTTTTATATACTCTTGCAATTGTATATACAGTTGGAAAATATTTATTAACTAGAATATTTAATGTTAACGAAAACAAATTAAGACCTATTCTTGTTAGTGTTTCAACAATAATTACTATTACTATTTATCTTATATTTATAAGGGTGATGAATTTAGGAAGAAAAGATTATATTTTTGATTTTATTCCAGCGCTATTAAGAGAAACTGGTAGATTATTTGAATTTATTGGATCTAATTCTTCAAAAGTCTTATCCGTTTGTTCATCTAGAATTTATAAATATTCAATGCATTCAATTATTAAACCTGTTACATTAGCAATTTATGTTGCTTTAATTAAATTTAAATTTGTTATAAAGGTAAGTTGTAGATTCGCATTTAATTCCTTATTAACATTTTTTGATAATACAGTCTCTATTGAGGAACCAATCTACAAACTTGACTGTTCCTTTAATTGTTAGGAACATTTAAGGATGCAAACTTATTTTTCTTAAAAACTTTGCATCATTAAATTTCATTCGAAATTACTATTTTTGTTTTTAATATTGAATAACTTATATAATTTTGCTTTTTTGTTAGAGTGAACAAATAATATTTCGTAATGATTCGTTATTTAAATATGAATAATTAATTTTTAAAGAAAGGGGAAATTTTATGAGAAAATTAATTTCAGCTAGTAAAAGAAAATGGGTACTTGGTGGAATTTTAGGATTTGCAGCAGTTGCCCTTACTACAACCGGTTTTGCAACTTGGATTGTAGGCGTACAAAGAACAAGTCAACAAAACGATATTGGTGTTAGTGTTGATACTGCTACAAACAATTCGGTTGTTTTAACAGCTACTTTATCTGATTCTGACATTGCTCTTAAAGAAACAGCATCAGTAACTAACGGAAAAATTGTAAATACTGACGGTATACTGGAAACTGATAAAGACGCATTAAAGATTAAGTTCAGTTCTATTACAATTGAGTGGGGACAAAATTATAATTTTGAATTTGATCAATTAGAATTACATTTTGGCACCATTAATGCTTCTAGTGGT
>JAXDXW010000040.1:0-11887 GCA_034087725.1 Candidatus Onthovivens sp.
AAAATACTTATTTTAGATGAAGCTACAAGCAATGTGGATACTCGAACAGAGAAAAAAATAGGCGAGGCCTTAGATGAATTAATGAAAAATAAAACTTCTATTGTAATTGCACATAGATTATCAACTATTATGTCTAGTGATCAAATTTTTGTTATAAAAGATGGCGAAATTATTGAATCAGGTACTCATAAGCAACTTTTAGATAAAAAAGGATTTTATTTTGATTTATTTACTTCTCAATATAAGTAATCCTCTTTATTCATAGAATAAAGAATAAATGAAATTGTAGTATTTTGCCTTCAATCGTGATATATTTTTATTGTGTAATTTTTAAGGAAAAAGGATTTTAAAAGAAATGAAAAAAGTATTTGAGTTAGACTTTTATGGAAAAAAGTTAGTTGTAGAAACAGGAGAAATAGCAAAGCAAGCAGATGGCGCTGTTTTTACAAGATTTGATGAAACAGTTGTTTTATCAACAAGTTGCTGCAGTGACGAGCCAAAAGAGGGAGATTTCTTCCCATTAACAGTCACATACGAAGAAAAACAATATGCTGTAGGTAGAATTCCTGGTGGATTTTTAAGACGTGAAGGTAGACCAGGCGAACACGCTACATTAACAGCTAGATTAATTGATCGTCCTATTAGACCAATGTTCTCAGATGGTTTCAGAAATGAAGTTCAAATTATTAATACTGTAATGTCAGTTGACTTGGATGCAACTCCAGAAATGACTGCAATGTTTGGTTCTTCTTTATCTTTATGTATAAGTGATATTCCTTTTGATGGTCCAATTGCAGGAGTTTATGTTGGAAGAGTTGATGGAAATTTAATTATTAACCCAACAGTAGAACAAAAAGCAAAAAGTGACTTAAACTTGGCTGTCGCAGGTACTTCTGAAGCTATAAATATGGTTGAAGCTGGTGCTAACGAATTAAGTGAAGAAGAAATGCTTGATGCTATCATGTTTGGTCACGAAGCTATTAAAAAACTTTGCCAGTTCCAAAAGCAAATTACAGCAGAAATCGGTAAGCCAAAAAGAACAGTTAAGCTTTATGAACAAGATCCTGCTATTAAGCAAGACATTTACGACAGAATTTATGATCGTATGGTTAAGGCAATTTCTATTTTTGATAAATTAGAAAGACAAAACGCAATCGATGCTCTTAAAAAAGAAATTTTAGACGATTACGATGCTCGTGAATATAAAAATGAAAAAGATCATAAATTAATGATGCTTATGGTCAATGATATATTAGAAGGAATGGTTGCTAACGAAGTTAGAAGACTTATTACCGAAGAAAAAATTAGACCAGATGGTAGAAAAATTGATGAAATTCGTCCTTTAGACGCTCAAGTTGATTTACTGCCAAGAGTCCATGGCAGCGCAATGTTTACAAGAGGCCAAACTCAAGTAATTTCAACATGTACATTAGGTACAAAAAACGATGAACAAATTTTAGAAAATTTAACTCCAGAAGATAATAAACGTTGGATGCATCACTATAATTTCCCACCATTCTCAGTTGGCGAAATCGGGAAAACCGGAACTCCAGGAAGAAGAGAAATCGGTCATGGTGCATTAGGCGAAAGAGCTTTATCTTATGTAATTCCTTCTGAAGAAGAATTCCCTTATACAATCAGATGTGTAGCTGAAGTCGTAGAAAGTAACGGAAGCAGCTCTCAAGCATCAATTTGTGCATCCTGTATGGCTTTAATGGCTGCTGGTGTACCTCTTAAAGCAATGGTCAGTGGTATTGCTATGGGATTAATTACAAGTGGACCATTAGATGGAAAACATCCATATACAATTTTAACAGATATTCAAGGTTTAGAAGATCACTTCGGTGACATGGATTTCAAAGTAGCTGGTACAGCAAATGGTATTACAGCTTTACAAATGGATATCAAGATTAAAGGTGTAACACGTGAAATTTTAAAAGAAGCTTTACAACAAGCAAACAAAGCACGTGCTCAAATTAGAGAAGTAATGTCTAAAGCAATTTCTGAACCACGCAAAGAATTATCTAAATACGCTCCAAAATTCGATTCATTCTATATTGATAAAGATAAAATTAAAGATGTCATTGGAAGTGGCGGTAAAGTCATTAACGACATTATTGAAAAATGTAATGAAGTTAAAATCGATATCGAAGACGATGGAAAAGTTACAATTTATCACACAGACAAAGAATCAATTCAAAAAGCTCATGCCATGATTGAAAATATCACTCGCGAAGCTTATGTTGGTGAAATTTACGAAGGATTTGTTACAAGAGTTGAAGACTATGGATGCTTTGTTAGCTTATTTGGCGACAAAGAAGGTTTGTGCCATGTTTCTAGATTAACCAATGAATACTTAAAATCTGCTAAGGATTTTGTAAGAGTTGGTGAAAAATTAAAAGTTAAAGTAATAGATATTGACGATCACGGCAAGGTTAAACTTTCTCATAAGGAATTTGTCGAAAAAGTTAAAAAAGAACAACCAGCTCCTCAACCAGAAGTAAAAATTGAAGAAGCAAAATCTGATTCTGAAGAAAAACCTGTAGAAGAAAAGAAAAAGAAAGGCTTATTCAGAAGAAAATAATATAAATTGAGAGCCTTATGGCTCTCTTTTATAAATTAATTTGATAGCGAAAAAAATATTTAATATAATATTTTTAATAGTTTTAAATAGGAAAAATTTATGGACGAGATAAAAGTATTGGCTTTAGGTGGCCTTGATGAAGAAGGAAAAGATTTATATTGCATTGAAATTAACGGAGATATTTTTGTTGTAAATTGCGGCTATAAGCATCCAACAAAGTTAACTCCTGGTATCGATTTCATTATTTCAGATTACACATATTTAAAGCAAAATAAAGACCGAATTGTTGCTTATATTATTCCAAAAAATAAGCGTAAACATTTTGGTGCTTTACCTTATATATATAAAGATTGTCCAGCTCCTATTTATTGCACCGAATTAACAAAATTATTTTTTACAAAATTTGCCAAAGATTATAAACAAGAAGGAAAATTTACATTTAAAATTGTTACTTTGCCTTCAACAATCAAGATTCACGGTCATCAAGTAGATTTCTTTTCGACATGTTCATCTGTACCATCCTCAAGTGGATTCTCAATCTCGACTTCCCTTGGAAATATAGTATTTTCTGGCGATTTTATCGTTGAATATAACAATACAAAAGATTTCTCATTTGATTTAAATACAATTGGTAAAATAGCTGAAAAACCTACATTACTTTTGATGTGCGATTCAACGAATACTTCAAAAGCAGGTTATTGTTCACCAAATAATAGACTTACACCTCATCTTGAGAAATTTTTTAAGAAAGCTAACGGAAGAATTTTTATCGCATTTCCAAATGATAATTTCTATCATTTATATGAAATTTTAAAAACATGTTCTTCATATAACAAAAAAATCATTTTTTATGATGGTGTAGCAAAAGAATCCTTCGATTTATTTACAAATTTAAGCGATTCAACTAAAGTTTTTTCTAAATCAAATGTAGCAAATATAGACGATATTTTACGAATTAAAGAAGATAATTTAGTTGTTTTGATAGCTGATGAAAAAGAAAAATTATATGAAAAGATTTCACTTTTAGCATCCGGAGAAAATGATAATAAATTAATAAAATTAACTGCAAATGATACTGTAATTATGGCTTGTCCTCCATCTGATAATAATGAAGTAATTTTTACTTCATGCATCGATGATTTATATAGAAGTGGATGTCATGTCAGATACCTTACATCTAAAACTTTAGTTTCAATGCATGCATATGAAGAAGATATTAGAATGTTATTATCGCTTTTAAAACCAAAATATTATTTTCCAATCGAGGGTTATTATGTCAATTTATTAGCGAATGCAAAAATCGCTTTTGATATGAATTTAAACCTTTCTCATAATAATATTTTTCTATTAGATAATGGCGATTCAATTAATATAAATGAAAATGGGGCAAGAGTCGATTTCAACAATGATAAAAAAGTTGTTATTGGCGATGTTATGATTGATGGAATTGGTGTTGGCGATGTTGTAAATGAAATTATTTCAGATCGTAATAGATTAAGTGATGATGGAATTTTAGTTTTAGGGTGTGGAGTTAGCAAACAAAGCAAAAAAATTGCTTACGGACCTGATGTTCAAATGAGAGGCTTCCTTTTCTTGAAAGATAAAGATGCAGAATCAATAATTAAAGAAGTCACTAAATTATTTACAACGGGTGTTGAAAAGCGGTTGGAGAGTACAGAGACATTTAATCCATCCGAAATCGAAGAGATTTTAAACGAAGCAATTTATAAATATATATTTAAGACAAATAACAGAAATCCTGTCGTAAAATCAAATGTTTTAGTTGTTGATTAGTTATTTGTTAGTTAAAAAGTAGTGCTAAATTATGAATTAAATGTATTAATAAGTACATTATAATTGAAAATTAAAAAATTGAATGATTGAATTGTAAAATCAGTTATTCTAAAATATTCAAGAAGACACGTCCTTTAATTGATAGTTTCAGAGAGATTACGTCCGGTGCGAGTAATTAACTTAGGTTAACAGGGTATCACTTCAAGTGAATTTTTATTTAATGAGTGATAGATTTTTAATCTATAACTAAGGTGGTACCACGTTGATTGCGTCCTTAGATTAATCTAAGGATTTTTTTATGGGAGATATTATGGAAATAAAAGATAGTTTATTAATGCCTAAAACAAATTTCGAAATGAGGGGTAATTTGAATCAAAAAGAGCCTAAAATTATCGAAAAATGGGAAACACAAGATATTTATCACAAGATGAATGAACAAAGAAAAAATGTAAATGAATTTGTTCTTCATGACGGCCCTCCATATGCAAATGGAAATATGCATTGTGGACATATGTTAAATCGTATTTTGAAAGATTTTGTTATTCGTTATAAAAATATGTCTGGATTTGAAACTCCATTTGTTTTTGGCTGGGATACCCATGGTTTACCTATTGAAAATATGGTCACTAAATCTGGCGTTGATAGAAAAAATACTCCTATTGTTGATTTTAGAAAAAAATGTGAAGAATACGCATTAAAGCAAGTTAATAATCAAAGAACTCAAATTAAAAGGCTTGGTGTTTTAGGTGATTTTGAAAATCCATATCTAACATTATATAAAGATTTTGAAGCCAGTGAAATTCATTGTTTCAGTGAAATGGCTTTAAAAGGACTTATTTATAAAGGATTAAAGCCAGTTTACTGGTCTCCTTCAAGTGAATCTGCTTTAGCAGAAGCGGAAATTGAATATCACGATGTTAAAGCATACACAATTTACGTTGCTTTCGATGTAAAAGATGGGAAAAATATCGTTCCAAGCGATACAAGATTCGTTATTTGGACAACAACTCCATGGACTTTACCTGCAAATTTAGCTGTTTGCGCTCATCCAGATTTCATTTATGGCTTATATGATACTAATTTTGGTAAATTAGTGTTTTTAACAGATTTAAAAGACTCGTTATCTACTACTTTAAATCTCGAAAAATGTGATTTAATAAAAGAATTTAAGGGGTCAGAATTAGAAGGAATAGTTTTATCGCATCCTTTCTATGATAAAGATTCACTAGTTATTAACGGTGATTATGTCACAAAAGATAGTGGTACTGGTTTAGTTCACATTGCTCCGGGGCACGGTGAAGATGACTATAATGTTTGCTTAAAATACGGAATTAAGCCATATTGTCCAGTTGATAGTAAAGGAAAATTAACAGCCGATACAGGTGAAAGATTAGCCGGATTGTTTTACGAAGATGCTAATTTAGAAGTAATCAAAATTTTAACTGAAAATGATAAATTATTAAAAGAAGAAGATATTGTGCACTCTTATCCTCATGATTGGAGAACACATAAACCTGTTATTTTTAGAGCTACTCCACAATGGTTCTGTTCGATTTCACCTATTAGAGAACAAATTATTGATCAAATACACAAAACTAAATGGTCTCCTGCTTGGGGAGAAACCAGAATGGTCAATATGATTAAAGATCGCAATGATTGGTGTATTTCTCGTCAAAGAGCTTGGGGTGTACCAATTCCTATTATTTATTGTGAAGATGGAACTCCAATTATCGAAAAAGAAGTTTTTAATCACATTGAAAACATAGTAAGAGAAAAAGGCTCTTCGGCTTGGTATGAATTAGATGAAAAGGATTTATTGCCTGAAAATTATTCAAACGAACACTCACCTAATGGTATTTTCAAAAAAGAAAAAGATATCATGGATGTTTGGTTTGATAGTGGAAGTTCATTTAATGGTGTTTTGAATGAAAGAAATTTAAAATATCCATCTGATTTATATTTAGAAGGCAGTGATCAATATAGAGGATGGTTTAACTCATCTTTGATTATTTCAGTTGCGCTAAATGGTGTTGCTCCATATAAAGCAGTTGTAAGTCATGGCTTTGTTATGGATGAGAATTGGGAAAAAATGTCAAAATCTAAAGGAAACGGCATTGATCCTTTAAAAATTGCCTCTATTTATGGAAGCGATATTTTGCGTTTGTGGGCAAGTTTAATCGATTATCAACAAGACGCAAGAATTAGTGAAGGAATTATTAAACAAATTGTTGAAGTATATAAAAAGATAAGAAATACATTTAGATTTATGCTTGGAAATCTTTCAAATGGTTCTTTAGAAGACAAATTTAAGAAAGAAGATATACAAGTTGATTTAGAATTAGTTGATCAATGTATTTTAGCTAGACTTGAAAGTGTAAAAAATAAATTTATTCAATATATGGATGAATATAATTACATTAAAGCTATGGCTGAATTAACAAAATTTATGAGTGATGACTTAAGTAGTTTCTATTTAGATATTACGAAAGACATACTTTATTGTGAAGAAAAAGAAAGCAAAAGAAGATTACAAGTTCAAACTGTTTTAAATGAAATTACATTTACATTGATGAGACTTTTAAATCCTATATTACCTTTCACTATGGATGAAGTTAACGAAAATTATCCATTAAAATTTAAAGAGAATGTTCAATTATATGATTATCCAAAGAGAACAAGCCTTTATAGCGAAAATATTTTAAACGACTATAATTTAATCCAATCTTTAAGAGATGATGTCTTAAAATGCTTAGAAGAGGCAAGACAAGCGTCTTTAATAGGCAGTTCAACAGAGGCAATAGTTTATTTAGACATCAAGGATAGCCGTTTATTAGAAATATGCGAGCAATTAGATGAAGATGAATTAGAACGCTTATTTATTGTTTCAAAAGTTATTCTTTATGAAGGAATTCAAGGCGGAAATGATTATAATGTTTCAACTGTTTTAGTTAAAAAACATGACGGAATTAAATGTTCACGTTGTTTGAATTATAAAAATAATGATGAAATAACAGAAGTAGAAGGAGCTTATTTATGTCCACGTTGCCTAAAAGCAATGAAAAAATAGTTAAAATTTTAAAGGAAATATTTTTCTCTTTTGGATGGCTAGCTGTTATTCTTTTGATCGCTGATATTGTCACGAAAATTTGTGCAATGCAATATCTTAAGCTTGGCAATAGCGTAGTTGTTATACCACATTTATTGAACTTGACATTAACTTATAATACAGGTGCAGCTTGGGGATTAGGCGGAGACAATACTTGGAGCCGAATTATTTTAATTATAATTTCTTGGGCAGCAATGATATTCATTATTGGCTACTATATTTGGAAATATAAGAGCTTATCTAAATTTTACAAAGCTGTATTAATGGTTATTTTAGCAGGGGATGTCGGAAATTTAATTGATCGTACATTTTTTTACGAAAGAGGAGTTGTTGACTTTTTAGACATAACACCTTTAATACCAAAATTCGGTATTTTCAATTTTGCTGACAGTTGTTTAGTAGTTGGTATTTTTATGCTAGTAATCTACTATTTTGTTCTTTGGATTAAAGAATTAAAAGAAGAAAGAAAAAGAAATATCGAAGAAGAAAAACACAATGATAGCGGAAAATAAGTATATAATTAGTAGTAATTTAGTTGATATACGTTTAGACAAAGCTCTAGTTATTTTAGACGATTCTCATTCAAGAACATATTATTTAACTTTGATTAAAAATGGTTTTGTCACGGTTAATGGCAAAATTTCTGCAGCTTCTTATAAGGTTTGCGAAGGCGATGAAATCTTAGTTCAACATGAATTAATTGACAAACAAGACGACATAAAACCTACAGAAATTTCTTTAAATATTATTTATGAAGATGAAGATATTTTAATAATCGATAAGCCACAAGGTCTTGTTGTTCATCCAGGCGCTGGGCATCATGAAGACACCCTATTAAACGGATTAATCTTTTCTCAAAAAGAACTTTCTTCGGTAAACGGGATTGAGCGTCTTGGCATTGTTCATCGAATTGACAAAGATACAAGTGGTCTTTTATTAGTATGTAAAACTGATGAAGCACATAACTTTATCGCGAATCAATTGAAAGATCATACGATGCACCGTGAATATATCGCTCTTGTAGTTGGAAATTTTCAAAATGAAAGAGGAAAAATTATTGCTCCAATTTCTAGATGTAAAACTAATCGTTTAAAAATGGAAGTAAATCCAGTTAGCGGAAAAGAAGCAGTTACTCATTTTAAAGTTCTTAAAAGATTTGAAAAATATTCTTTAGTAGAATGTATCCTTGAAACAGGAAGAACTCATCAAATTAGAGTTCACATGGAATATATCAATCATCCGATTGTTGGTGATCCACTTTACGGCAAGAATAATTGTGCTTTATATAACAACGGTCAACTTTTACACGCTTATAAATTAACTTTTATTCATCCTAGAACAAAAAAAGAAGTGTCTTTCACTAGTCCACTTCCTACATATTTTGAAGAAATTATCAACAAATTAAAGTAATTTTTCTTGCATTAAATTTTTATAATTAGCAAAACTTTGTTTACATAACTTCTTAAATTCATCGAATCCATTTATTTCGATGAATTTTTTTGAAAATTCATCGACTTCTTTGCCTGCACCTAAAGGAATTTTTGTTTTATATTTTTTACTTAAAAATTCTACTTCTTGAAGTAAATAATATCTAGCAATGCAGCTTGCTAAAGCAACGCTAGGAAAATATGTTTCGCCCTTTTCTTTAAAAATAATGTTGGTAGTGATCTCTTTTGCGCCTTTTAAATACTCATAATAATTTTCTTCGCTTATAAATTGATCTACATAAACATTTTTAACATATGGGCATCTTTGATGAAGACGTGTAAGAACAAAATTATGTAAAATACATTTAATTCTATTGGTATTAAAGCCTTTTTCGTAGGCTTTATTGTAACTTTCATTTGATAAAACTTTTACTTCGTAATGTACTTTTTTAAGAATAAGTGGGACAAGTTCTAAAATTTTAGCGTCTGTCAGTTTTTTGCTATCTTGGATGTGATATTGATCTATAAGCTTCATCGCATCATGGTCAATAAATGCAGCACAAACAACAATTGGTGCTAAAAAATCACCAGTACCTACTTCATCGCTGCCAATTTGGGCATCAACATCAATATAATATAAAGATTCTTTATTTTCTTTTTTCTTTTTTGGAAGAATAGTGGTGTCATCACAATATTTTTTTGCAATTTTTAAATGATCATCTCCTTGAATTGTCACTTTAAAATTAACACCTTTTTTATTTTGATAAGCAGTTATTATGTTTTTTGGCGTTTTGGCAACAAATATAATATAACCGATGTTACGATCAGTTATAAAATCACGATATTCTTCCTCTATTTGATTTAGTGTTGGTAAATCAACTTTTATTGTTACCATCCACTTCATCATATCACAAAACCTCAATTTATGCTAATATATTTAAGATGGACAAGGGTTACAAAAGATTAGAAATAGATAAAGTTTTAGACATTTTAAAGAGCTATATAAAAACAAAAATAGGTCTTAAAACTATCGAAGAAGTTAAACTATTTAACGATGTTTTATCTGTAAAAAACGAATATAAAAATGCTGATGAAATTATAAAAATAATTGATTCATCAAAGGATTTACCCCTTTATAGCGAAGTAATTTTTCAAGATTTTATTAAAAAAGCTAAAAGCGGAAGTTATTTAGACGAAGAAGCGCTTAATCAATTAAAAAACGAAATTATTACATGCAAAGATTTACTAAATTATTTCCAGAAAATCACTATTGATTATTCAAATGTAAAGAAAATTATTTCATCATTGCGTTTTAATGATTATTTATATAATAGAATATCTTCGACTATATCTAACGAAAATACTGTTTTAGACACAGCGTCATCTTTATTAAAACAAACAAGATCAAAAATTAATTCAATAAATAAAGAAATTAGAAAAACTATTGGAAATTGTGTAGCAACATACAAAGAAATTTTAATCGGGGACTCTTACACAATCAAAGATGGACGTTTTGTTCTACCTGTAAATACCTCCAATAAAGCAAGTTTAACTGGCATTGTTCATGGTGTGAGTGATAGTGGACAAACTACTTTTATTGAACCTTCATTAATCGTTAACTTAGAAAACGAAAAATATTTGCTTCAACTAAAAGAAAGAGAAGAAGTAAATCGAATTTTAAAAGAATTAACTAATGATTGTCTTAGATTCGAAAAAGAACTTTCCTTAAATAATAAAATAATTGGCGTTTTGGATGTATTAAGTGCGAAAGCAAAATTTTCTAAGGTTTATAGATGTTCAATTCCGACTATTTCTGAAAAACAATCTTTAAATTTAATAAACGCTAGACATCCTTTATTAGATCAAAATGTAGTAGTTCCAAATACTTTTGTTTTTTCTCAAGATAAACCAATTATGCTCATAAGTGGTCCTAATGCCGGCGGAAAAACTGTTGCTTTGAAAACAGTTGGAACTTTGTGTTATATGGCAAAGCTTGGAATTCCTCTACCTTGTGACGAAGGAAGTAGTGTTTGTATATTTAGAAAAATATTTGTTGATATTGGTGATAATCAATCCATTGAAAGCAATCTATCAACTTTTAGCGCTCACATTTCAGATGTTTCAGTTATTTTTCAGTACATAACTAGTAAAGATTTAGTTATTATTGATGAATTATGCAATGGCACAGATCCAAAGGAAGGTGACTCTTTATCAGTTGCGATTGTCAAATTTTTATTGCAAAAAAAGTGCTTCGCAATGATTTCGTCGCACTATCCGCTACTTAAGAAATTTGGACTTACTTCGCCAAATATAACAAATGCTTCTTTTATTTTTGACGAAAAAAGAATAGAACCAACCTTCAAAATGATGTTGGGAGTAAGCGGAAAATCGTATGCATTTTTAATATCGAAAAAATTCGGGTTACCACAAGAAATTATTAATGAAGGAAGGTCTATCTATAAGTCTGCTTACTCATCAAAAATAGACTTTAAAATTGAAACTTTAGATAATAAAGAGCAAGAAATATCAAAAAAGAATCTAGAAATAGCAGATAAATTGAAAAAATTAAAAGACTTTGAGAGAGAATTAGAAGAAAAAGATAAAGAATTAGCAAAAAAGGAAATCGCCCTGAAAAATAAAAAAATAAGTGATTTTGATGAAGTTATCGATGAAAAACTCAGGGAAATTAACGATATAATTGAAGATTTTAAAGAAAACAAAATTGATCAAAAGCAAGCTGAAAAATTAATTTTAAGTAAGGCTATAAAAGAGAAAAATATTGACGAAATAAAAATAGGTGATTTTGTTTTGAATAAACAGCTTAATTTAAAAGGTAATGTCAAAAATATAAAAGGAAATAAAATAACTGTTGATTCTATCGACGGATTTACTTTTACTGCAGATAAAGACTCGCTTGAATTAATCGATGAACCTGTAGCGAAAAAAGTTTCTTCTAAAAATATCGACAAGGAAATT